>DCKN01000061.1 GCA_002320385.1 Proteobacteria bacterium UBA1673 | reverse complement strand
TGGGTTCGACTAAAAACACAGGATGTGTTTTTGCACGGCTTTGACGCCCCGCAGGGGTGGAGGGCTTGGATGCCCGACATGTTTCCCTCTCTCTCCGTGTTTTCATTTTATCCTCAACTGCTATTACTGATACGCGCTCATTATATTACTCTTGGGATGAGAACCCTGGGTTCGACTAAAAACACAGGATATGTTTTTGTACGGCTTTGTCGCCCCGCATACGTTTTATACGCAGGGTGCTATGGTTTTATTATTATTGTTTTTGACTACTTAATTCCATTGATACATGAATTGATTTTATGTATGTCGATAACTCAATAAGCTATTGGCCGTGTCTATATTTATCATGTTAAATAATCTTAGTCATCTATTGGAGTCTTATCCCATATTTGTTGAACGTATTAAGTAAAGCGCCTTCAGAAACAATTAGTTGCGTACTTCGATTAACAAAGAGACTAAAAGAGGACACGAAGAAAGCAAACTATACACTGACTGTAAGCTCTTTTTATGACAACGGGTTAACGATGTCTATTATAAAACGTGCGCGTGTACACTTAACGCGATTAAGTTAACCATCTTCGAATAACTTGATTATCAGCATCTTTAAATCTATTAAAGAGCAATCTCAATACGTCTAGTAGTGTCCATATGAAAAACCCACCCAATGTGAAAAACATTAGGAGGCCTGTTAGGTAACGTCTCGTATAAAATCGATGTAAGCCGCCTAATAGAAGACAGTTGCCAACAATTGCGAGTAGTATACACAGTGATTTTGACTTTTTGGAGTCCATGATGCCAACATTTTGATTGCACTCTCAAGATCATATTATCATTTGCCCCAAGCCTCGTCTAGATGTTCTTTGTAGGCATCGCTTTATTTGCTTTTTTCTTTTCCTTTTGTAATCGATTCAGAACCATCATGAAAAGACATTATGATCCGTGTATGATCTCAATACAGCCTCCGATAAATTTGACGTGTGTGACTTCGGTTTCTAAGTCGCTCCTTCTGGCTTACATCAACGCTCTTATCATAACGATGATGTACGTGTAACTGAGCAATATAACTCCGAAATATATTTTGTTGCTCACATATCATCGTCATCATTAGCACAACAACCCGAAGTTAACCTTCACAAATATCAGATAAAAGTATATAATATTGATATTTTTCACGACACCAAAATGAACAAGCGTATAAGCATTGCTGCTCTCTATCATTTTACCCATTCCCCTCTTCGCCATATTGATGAGATCCAAGAAAAACTCTTGGTAGCTGGTAAAAAACATGAGATCAAAGGCACTCTACTATTGGCACCAGAGGGCATCAACGGCACTATTGCCGGCTCCGAAAAAGATGTTCTATCATTAATTCGCTTGATTGAAAAATCCTTGGAAATTGACACGCTCTCTTGGAAGCGTGCTTACCATGATTGCAACCCTTTTTATCGCTATAAGGTTAAAATCAAGCCTGAAATTGTAACGATGGGCCAGAATAGCAAAAAAGTATCTACCGTTACTGGCAAGCACATCGAACCAAAAGATTGGAACGCTGTGATCAGTGACCCGGAAACCATTGTCCTAGACACACGTAATGATTATGAGACTGCTATTGGCACTTTCAGAAATGCGCTTGACCCTAAAACCAAAAACTTTCGTGATTTTCCAGATTATGTAAAATCACAGCTTCAAGGTGCTAAACATAAAAAGGTTGCCATGTTTTGTACGGGCGGCATTCGTTGTGAAAAAGCTTCTAATTACCTTATTGAGCAAGGTTTTACTGATGTATGCCAGCTGAAAGGTGGGATTCTTCAATACCTTGAGGACATTGATGTCGAAGATAGCTTATGGCAAGGGGAATGCTTTGTATTTGACAATCGTGTTGCCGTTGACCAGACCCTTGCAAAAGGACGATATGATCAATGTTATGCCTGTCGGCTACCGATTACAGAGTCCGATAAAAATCATCCGCATTACCAAGTTGGTGTTAGCTGTCATCATTGCTACCAAGATCGATCGACACAACAAAAAGCCCGCTATGCGCAAAGGCAGAAACAACAACAACTCGCAAAATCGCGTGGACATGCACATATTGGCCCACCGAAAATATTGAATCAATCGTCATAAAATTATTTTGCTTTTAAAGCTCGTGGTTGTGCTTTGATTCGATACGCATCTATGGCGCATAGAAGGCTCAGTACAAACCGTTCTACATAATTCATTTTCTGTTCATGCTTATAAATCGCACAATCGCTTTTAATTTGACAATCATCGCCGTACTGCTCATGTGTTTTTTGATAGGATGATAGCGCAGTAGTCGTAATGACTCGTCTTTTGGTTTCGCTCATCGGTTCAGGTAATTTTTCATCGCCTAATCGATTGAAATAAAATGCTCGATCTCGATTTTTTTCGCCCATACCCCTCATTGTTTTTGAACGACTTAGCACTGGATTGTACGCTCGCATCAGCCCTTCTGCTTGTGGATAAAAAACATTAAGGCTCTGTACAGAGACCTTTTTATATTCTTTTATATACTTGAGCTCTACCATCGCAGAGGTAATTGGTAGAAACTTTGGCTGATCCTCAGGTATTGCGTTGCAATAATTCGTAATATCTTTGAAGGTAACAAATCGCTTTCCAGTGGCATTCATTTCTGTACGCACTTGTGTATAAAAATCACTTAACGCATTGAGGGTTTCACTAGACTGTAGCACGTCAAAATAGTCATAGGTTTTAGACTCAGGATCGTATCTCACGGTAATCATACTAACATCACCCTCTTTAGTTTGATGCATCATTGCAAAACTGGTTATCATACTTATCATTCTTATATTATCACCATCATCTTTCGTGAACATTGTTTGGACAAGACTATTAGTGGGAGAAAAATTATTGCTTGTGATCGCAGGTATACATATTTTATCATCATAATCAGATTTTTGGGCATTATGTTCACTTAAGTTAAAATCTGATAATAGTACAAACAATAGATCGTTACCAATGGCTTGAGGGCTTGCTGAAGCCATTGTCTTTATGAAACTTTCGTCATTTGTAAATTCTCTTAAAAAATCTGTGTAGTTCTCTGGCATTGGTCCGTCTTTGTGCCGTCGCACCAACATGCGTTCAAAATCTCTTTGTGCTCTCGTATTACTTTCTTCTGATTCACCGGAATTGGCGAATAATACTCTCTGGGCGATGCTATTGAAACATTTGACATCGTATGAAGAAGGTCTTGTCTCAACAAAAGATGGCTTGACTGATATTGTTGACACGTCTGTTTCAGATTGTCTCCTATTGCTTAATTGCATTGATCTTTCCAGTTTTCTTTGCTACTTATATAGCACTACTTAGACCTCTGCGCTCAGTTTATTTTGTTGATATTTGCGTTACTGGGGATTGTACCGATCGAACTGATCTAGACATCGATTAATTCTTGACTGGGTTAGCTGCAAAGGGCCTCTTGTCAAGAGCCGGTCTAGCGACCATGACCACATCGTCTGGTTCAAAGGGTTCCGACGACTGGCAAGTGGATGTGGTTTTAGTAATGCATGTGCTAGGACATCGTTTGCTACAAGATAAGGTTCTGTTTTATTACGACTAAAGGCGATACTGATGATAAGATCATCTGACAAAAGGCAGTCGACAATGTGATTATCATCGATTTCTTTCATCGCTGCTGTGAGCCAATTAAGATCAATTTTATCATTGATGAATGCATAACTACCAGTGCCATGGATGATTGAATCTGGTCTTTTGATCTTTGCATGATGACCCAATGCGGATACCTGATATGAAAAAGGCGGCCTGGCCTGTGTGCTGATTAAGCGCCCTGGCATCGTCGTGGTTACTTGATTTGGATGATGTGCCAACGCATGGATATGTGCATTGACCATTCCACGCGGGTAAATAACATCATCATCCATGACAATAATCATTGATGATTGAGGCTTGTCTTGGCATATTTCTAGCACTGGCAGTACTTTTGATACTGGACCAAAGTCACGCTCAAGCCAGTTAATTTCTACTTTATGCATGGCAACCAGTTCATTAGGAATCTGATAGGTCGCTTTTGATCGATTGCACTGTTTGGGAAGATTCACGATCACTTTATCAACATGCTGAAGATCAATGCTACTTACTATTTGATGAATATACTGAACCCTTTCTGGAATACTTGTCAGTGATAGGATCACGCTATGCTTTGATAAAAACGCTTTGGTGGTTGGATCCTGATCAATTCTCGGATTGGCGGTTAATCTTGCCATCTTGAGTTGTTGTTTGCTGTGATGGTCTAAATATTGCTGCGCTTGTCGCCAGTAATGCATCAGACTCATTACTATGAGTACAGGCACAAAATAGAGAAAAAATCGACGCAGTGATAGCAGTGATAAATTTTGCAATCTATTAAGCAGCTGCATTATGCGGCTGTATTGGCTATAGTAGGTACTCGATGTGTTGCTTTATCATGCAGTTGAAAGCGTTTATGCAGAGAGCGTAATACCAACTCCATATAGGCTTGATCCACCACCAACGATAATTGATTGTCAGCTGCGAATAGATGTCGGACCGGTATTTTTAATGCATCACAGCATAACATGACTTGGTTGGTAATCGACATATCTTTTGCTAAAGAAAAACCGACAATTGATAACCGTGCAAGCTGTTTAGTCATACGTACTTGCACACACTCTCGGGTGGCGCAATAGTCTTCAAACCCTGCAGCAAGAGTTCGATAATCATCTTGGCTCAGAAGACACTCAAATACATAACAATCCCCAACTTGCCGTATACTATGCTCAATATCGCATCCTGAAGCCTCAATTAATGAACACAATATTTGGATATCCTTGCCTAATGATTGTATTCCGCTTAGCTGTAATATCATCTGGTCTTTGGCATGTGCAATAGCCGTTACCATTGTTTTTTCAATGGCGTCTTCTTTTCCGTAATCCATGACTGTTCCTGGTCCTTCAATAAATGCTGGGCAAATTCTTAATGGCACTTTATATCTCGCAGCGCATGCAACTGCACGCTTTTGCATGACTTTAGCACCTAAATTTGCACAATTCAGCATCTGGTTTATGGTTATTTTGTGCACTAAGCGTGCATCTGGCTCAATTTTCGGGTCTGCTGTGAACATGCCTTGAACATCGACAAATATTTGGCACTCGTCTGCTTTCAGCGCTGCCGCCAACGCAACCGCTGTGGTATCAGACCCCCCACGTCCAAGCGTTGCAATACTGTGGTCTTCTCCTACAGCCTGAAAGCCTGTAATCACTGGAATGATTCCTTGGTCAATACATTTTTGTATGCATGTTGTATCGATGCGCGTTATAGCCGAACGCTGATAGATACCATCACCATGAATGCCTGCTTGCCAGGCGTTTAAGGTTTGGGCACGCACCCCAATTCTTGCAAGCGCCATCACCATGAGGCATGTTGCTGCTTGCTCTCCGGTCGCAAGCAATGCATCATATTCGCGCTTTGGACACTCGCTCGTTAGTAAATTCGCTAAGCCTATGAGGCGATCTGTTTCACCTTGCAATGCTGATAATACTAAAACGATTTGGTAACCAGATTGCACGTGCTTTTTCACTTTACGTGCTACGATCTCGAGTTTGCTGAGATCAGTGAGGCTACTACCCCCAAATTTCTGGACTAATACAACCATGTGGCTCTCTTATGCCTGCAGTAATGTCCACACATTCTGCCGACATTTCTCGCGGATACTGGAAAATTCAGATTGATTATGGCTCATTGACCCTTGTGCAAAATCCGCTTTACCCCCTCCTTTTGCACCGGATACTGAAGCCATTGCTTTAAAGGCATCGACTGCAGATATCATTTTAACTTTATCACTAATTACACCGACTGACAACATCATTTTTTCGCCTTGCGGCATCCATAATATCACGATATCGACTTGCTTGGTTGATAAACACGCTTGAGTGAGTACCCGTAGGAGTTTTGCCTGGTCGAAATCAACCACATGCATAATCACTTTGTATGGACCAACATTTTCAACGCCATTGAGCAACGCTTGACTGAGGTAACGCATGTGCTCGATATACAACTGATCAATGACTTTTTGTTGACTCTTGATTGTACTGGACATTTTAACGAGCTTATCGGTTAATGCATCCACGGGGCTTTGTGCAATTGCTGCTATGCTTTGTAGCTGGCTGCGATACTGCTGCATGGCTTTGGTGGCTAGATCAGCCGTTACTGCTTCAACTCGTCTAATCCCTTGTGCAACAGCTGTCTGCTCAACGAGTACAAACGTCCCAATATCGCCAGTGCGCTGTACATGCGTTCCCCCACATAGCTCTCTGGATTTCCCCATTGATAGTACGCGAACCTCATCAGCGTATTTTTCATCAAATAACGCTTTGACCCCCTGAGACTTAGCTTGATCTAATGACATTTCGTTTGTGTGGACCTCATGATTTTGTGCGATTGCATGGTTGACATGTTGTTCAATTTGTTCGATTTGCTCTGGCGTCAACGGCGCATGATGTGAAAAATCAAACCGTAATCGATCAGCCTCCACCAATGACCCCTTTTGAGCCACATGCTCGCCTAGGACATCAATCAACGCATCGTGTAATAAGTGTGTTGCTGAATGATTTCTTTTAATTTTCTCCCTCTGCGCATCAACTTCCAGTTGATAAATGGTATCGACGCTGATCATGCCAGAATCGACAACACCTTGATGAATAATGCATTGTCCTTGCTTTTGCGTGTCGTGGACAATAAATCGCCCATCTGCGTTACTGATTACCCCACGATCACCGACTTGACCGCCACTTTCGGCATAAAAAGGTGAGCAATCGAATACAAGCATGGCTTTCTCGCCAGCTACAAGTGCAGTTTTTTTGTGACCTTCACTGTAAAGACATAGCAACCTGCCTCTGCATACCATATGGAGATACCCTTCAAACTTTGTTTCAACATCAGGTAACCAGTCCATAGACGCAACAGATGTAAACTGCTGATGCTGACGTGAGCGATCTTTTTGTTGTTGCATGCAATCAGCGAATGCTTTCAAATCAACGGTCAGTTGCTTTTCGTGGGCTAAATCAACTACCAAATCGACAGGAAACCCATACGTATCGTATAGTTTAAAGGCAAGATCGCCTGAAATAACATCTCCTGCAAGATCGTTTGTGAATTTTTCGAATAATTTTAAGCCGTGCTCAATGGTGCGTGTGAATGCCTCTTCTTCTGATTGCAACACTTTGGTCATCCGCTGTTCATCCTTAACGAACGCTTGGTTGTGCTGATAGAGCGACACCACAACTTTCACTAACTTGTACAGACATGGTAGGGCCATTTGATCGACATATGCAAATCGTAATGCGCGACGAATAATACGCCTGAGCACGTAGCCTCTGCCTTCGTTGGATGGCAACACCCCATCATGAATCAACCAACAAATCGAGCGCATATGGTCTGCAACGACCTGGGCTGCCGTCTGATCAATCTTATGATTTGCGAGCTTTTGATATGCATTGATGAGTGTTTGGAATAAGTCGATATCATAGTTTGAATGCACGCCCTGTAACACAGCAGCAATGCGTTCAAGTCCCATTCCTGTATCGACGCAAGGTTTGGGCAGAGGACTCATTTCTCCGGTTTTTGACCGATCGAACTCCATGAATACGATGTTCCAGATCTCGACATAACGATCGCCATCGGCGTCATCTGATCCCGGGGGACCTCCTGCAACTTCTGGACCATGATCATAAAATATCTCCGTGCATGGCCCGCATGGCCCCGTGTCGCCCATAGACCAAAAATTATCGTCATCTCCGCATGTGATGACTCGATCTACTGGTACGCCAATATCCTCTATCCATATCTGTTTTGCTTTATCATCGGAGTGGTGAACCGTGACCCACAATTTGTTGAGGGGAAGCTTTAATACTTCTGTGAGGAATACCCATGCAAATTTAATTGCAGTTGCCTTATCATATGCCCCAAAACTGAAGTTACCTAACATTTCGAAAAATGTGTGATGTCGCGCAGTTTTACCAACGTTATCTAGATCGTTATGTTTACCCCCTACTCTGAGGCAATGCTGCGCACTGGTTAATTGGCTTGCTTTTGGCTCATCTACTCCGAGAAAGCATGTCTTGAATGGCACCATACCGGCATTGATAAACAGCAAGCTTGGGTCACTTTTCGGTATCAAAGACGCGCTTGGCATGATTGTGTGTCCATTAGATTGAAAATATTCAAGAAATGCTTGTCGTATTTGTGCAACTTTCATCGGTATTAATCCAGTTATTTGAGTTTTAAACGATTTGCAGCGCGTTTGCTAGGGCGCGATTATATCTGCGATAACAGGGCGCTTGGCTTGGTTTCGATACAGAATGTCACATGCCACCGCAATAATCAACACAATCACCAAAAAGATCATTGGCATACGCATGCGCTCATTGCTATGTAAGTATGTGATTGTCAGATTCACAGTTGCTGAAATGATATTGTAGGTAAACGCAAGAGCACTTGCTGCAACGCCAGCATTTTCTCTTTGGTTTTCAAGCGCATTTGCAAAACATGGCGTCAGGACAAAACTGAGCCCCAGACAAGATAGTGTCCATAAAACTGAAAAGGCTATATCAAGGTGCGCGCTGTCAAGTCGTACCTGGGCAGATGTACTATGATGAAACAATAACAACAATAGAACCACATAACTGATGAGCATGACGGTTGTTCCTAGCTTCATGACCCGCTGGAATGACACACCAAGCTGTATCATTTGATCACTCAGCCTACACCCCATCGCGTAAGCAATCGAGCCAGATGCACAAACTGCCCCGTATGCCTGCGATGACCACTTCAGATTATTGATACAATAGAAGGAGCCTTCTGACATGAATGCATACAGTATTCCTAATCCTAGGCCGATGATCATACCATTCAACACAAGATTATTATCTTTGAGTACGCTCATCGTTGCCTTGTAAAATGCTCGAGGAGACAGACTGAGATAGCTGCCTTGCTTGGTTTCAGGCAATGCAATGTGGAGACAGCTCAATGTAAAACATGCAACAAACATCAACAAAAGAAAAGACTCTCTCCATTGACTATATTGTACGATCAACCCACCAAGCATTGCGCCAACGGCTGGCGCAACAGACACAGCAGTTCCTATTCTTGAGGAAAGCGCCATGCGCTCTTTTTGATCAAAGACATCCCGGTTGATACTCTGGGTCACACATGATACCGCACCACCAAATGCCTGGGCGAAGCGCAAGAGCAAAAACATGTAGATGTTACCACTAAAATAGCAGCCAATGGTTGCGATAAGAAACAGAATAAAGCCTGATAATAATACGGGTTTTCTACCGACAATATCGGACAGGTTCCCCCAAAATAGCACACCTACCGACATCCCAAACAAATAAATCGAAAGCGTAGCTTCGGCAATACCATCAGATACCGAAAAACTTTCCGCAAGTGCTGGCAATCCAGGCGCATAGATACTTTCAGCAAGTAGCGGCAATACTACAATGAGTACGACGAGTTGGAAGATTTGAGACTTTTTAATTAATCGCTCGGACATCAAGAAAACAATTTAAGTTAGTGGACGACATTTTACCATATTTCACCGATGAAAACCATAGGTTCCTTTTTGCTGATATCGAATGTTAACGTCGTCGATGATGCGTAATTTTCTATCATCGATTTGACTGATGGCCAACAACAATAACTTTTGCTATGGGTTGATAGCAAGACGAGACGAATGATCAATGGTCACAACCACACCTGGGTAACTGTTTGTGTATTTAGGACACGATTCACCATGCAATATGGATGATCGCACCTGATTTTTTGTCATCCTCATCATATGCGTGTAAAGTCAAAGGTTGTATGAACAATGGACAATTGATCTGATCTCAGTTATGATGCATGCACTTTTTTAAGATGCAACACCATGTTGATTATCCGCGCGATCATACCTTTGCTTGCAAGAGCAATAACCCTAACTGCAGCTGTAGCCGTCCCTGTGGCTTATGCTAATCTCGATCTTGACGCTTTTAATACGAGTATCGTTAGCGGTGCTTTTTATACTGATCAAACTGATATTGAAGGCGTGGTAATTCCGTGGCGACTTGTTGTTAATTACGAACAAAAGGTCCATCCTGATATTGCTATTGCCGTGAGGATGAACAGCCAAACCGGTATCACCTCAGGCCCCTACATTGATGGCTTCAACACTGAAACTGAAAAGTTTAGGATTGAAACAATTAAATACACACAGAATTTGTCAGACTCTTTAAAAACTCGAGTTGGCTTCGGTAAAATTAAAGCAAATGTGCTCAAAAAAGGTGGCAGCTCAACACCCATGCCATTCTCAAATGCAATGGGCCGTCTTCCTCTGAAGCCGAGTGATGTTGCCTGGGGGATACAACAGACCCCCAGTAAATTTAATGGCAGCTACTCAATCGGCGCTGCAGTGAGTGATGTCAGTACACAAACCAATCCTGATGATCGAAATTACTCATTGTTCGGAGAAATCTATACTGCTGAATCCTATGGCTCAATGTGGTTACAATACTCGCAAAATAACTTAGTGAAAATCATTGATAGCGATCATTACTTCTCATTTGGGGGTGATCGGAACTTTGATGATTCAGTTCTGAATGCAACCGTGTATATCGGTATCCAAAAGGGTTTTATGGGCTTTGACTGCGGTTATAAAACGTCTAGGATGAAAGATTTTTATGACGCAAACCTTGGTATCGGCTACGGATATAGTCGAGACTTGCAAAAAACACTGGAGATTTCTCTTGATAAGCAGCTGATTGACCATTTCACAACTACTCTCAGCTGGTACCACCAGTGGCCAAATAATGCCAAGTCGTTTAATGTTGTTGGCATCAAAATCGAGCACTCTTTCTAATTTTTGGTCTTTTACTAGTGCAGTAGACACCTGCTTGCCTGGCGTAGCGTTTTCACTTAAGATAGCTTAATCACCTATTGAACCAGCGCTATGCAACAAAAATATACCAATCTATTCATCTCTTTAATGATCCCTTGTGTGCTTTTAGGTATTTCAACGTGGATTGACTCATATAGTGGGAATTCTTTGCCGATTCTCACCTCTTGCGTGGTGACAACATTATTTGTTCATTTCATATTGGGTATACCCTCTGTCATTCTGAAAACTGAAAAAATTTACGATCTTACTGGATCGATTGCTGTCTGGAGCATGATGATTACTGCAGCCGCATTGAAGACATCGTTATCAAGTCGTGCAACCCTACTCATGCTGATGGGATGCTTATGGACGACCCGTCTTGGGGCTTTTCTGGCTTTACGCATTCATCATCACAAAGTGGATCGGCGTTTCAATCAGCTTAAGCAGCAACCCATTAACTTTATATTGGCATGGGCAATGTCTGCTGCCTGGACATTTGTCACTTTACTCAGCGCCCTCACTGCGATCATCAGTGATCAACAACAAGCGCTTTATGCTATTGACTATGTCTTTGCGATAGCTTGGCTTATGGCTTTCTTGATGGAAGCTATTGCGGATTGGCAAAAGCTGTCGTTCAAGAAAAAGCGACAGTCAACGCCATTTATATGTTCTGGTTTGTGGTATTACTCAAGGCACCCCAACTATTTTGCTGAAATCTGTATGTGGTTTTTGGTCGCAGGCCTTGCAGTACCCAACCTCAATGTGGCAACAAGTATATGTCTCGTTTCACCATTGTTTGTCTATTGGCTATTGACCAGTGTGAGTGGCGTCAATTTGCTTGAGCAAGCGAATGATAAAAAATTTGGGGATTTAGCAGCGTACAAAAAGTATAAATCTTCTACACCCTGCCTTATCCCCAATATTTGGAAGCGCTGAATTGCTTATTCTTCGTTTTCCTCGATCTCTTGATTGCGCTTGGGCATCATGATCGCTTTGATTTTATTTTCGATCTCTTCTGCCATATCTGGATTTTCTTCTAGTAGCGTGCGTACATTATCTTTTCCTTGTCCAAGACGATTTTGATTATAACTGTACCAGGCACCACTTTTCTCAATGATACCGTGCTTAACCCCTAGATCCACAATCTCTCCCTGTCTTGAAATACCCTGTCCATAAATAATTTCAAAGTTGGCTTTTCGAAATGGTGGACTTACCTTATTTTTGACAATTTTAACGGCCGTCTCATTACCGTAAATTTCATCACCACGCTTTAACGCGCCGGTACGGCGGATATCCATGCGCACAGACGAGTAAAATTTCAGTGCATTACCGCCTGTCGTCGTTTCAGGGTTACCAAACATGACACCGATCTTCATCCGAATCTGATTAATAAATACAACCGTAGCGTTTGAACGTTTAATATTAGCAGTCAGTTTTCTCAATGCTTGTGACATCAGTCTGGCCTGCAGGCCAACGTGATGATCCCCCATGTCTCCTTCGATTTCAGCCTTAGGCGTGAGCGCCGCTACAGAGTCCACAATCACAAGATCTACCGCGCCTGAGCGAACCAGCATGTCGGTGATTTCCAAAGCCTGTTCTCCAGTATCAGGCTGAGAAATTAGTAGGCTGTCTACGTTTACACCCAATTTCTCTGCATACGTTGGATCAAGTGCATGTTCAGCATCCACAAACGCTGCGGTCCCGCCTTGCTTCTGACACTCAGCTGTTATGTGTAATGTCAACGTTGTTTTACCAGATGACTCGGGGCCATAGAGTTCTATCACCCGACCTTTAGGCACACCGCCAATCCCAATGGCGCAGTCTAAACTGAGAGAGCCCGTTGAGATTGACTCAATTTTTTCAGCTTGCCCATCCCCCATACGCATGATGGACCCTTTGCCGAACTGCCGTTCGATTTGACTCAGCATCGAGTCAAGCGCTCGATCTTTTGGGCTATCGCCTGACTTAGCCTTGCTCTGTGCTTTTGATGTTGTATCTATTGCCATATCCATTCCTTTTATTTGGTCTAATAAAGTATCAGCATAGCACTGATACGCTAATACTGTAAACCGCTATTTTAAGCCTTGGCATAGTGCCACACTGCTGTGATCCCAGTTAACTCGAGTATGGCATGATGGGCACTACGATGCTCTAATAGGCATTTCACGAGCGGATTTCCCTCACCATCTCTTTAAATTCAATTTAAACAAAAAAACCACAACAATCATTTATTTATGTTCTATATATTACAGTAACAATGACGTATTATTTGGTTATTACGTCGGTAAAATAATAAAGTTGTCTTGTATCTTTGACAACTAAGCAAGGGAATCATATGGCAAACTTTGAGGTAATAATAATCGGCGCTGGTGCTGCAGGACTTATGGCAGCCAATGTTTTACAAGAACATGATGTCAAGGTATGCATTTTAGAAGCAAGAGACAGAATCGGCGGACGAATCCATGATATCGATACAGAAAAAATGGGGCATTTACACTTAGGTGCATCCTGGCTGCACCGCAAAGGCGAAAACCACATTCTACAACCATTGCTTGATCAGCACCACGTCACTTATTTAAAAGAAGATGCGCTCGAAAGTAGCGAAAAGATGGAGATTTACACTGAGCACGGAAAATTATCGGGAAAAGATAAAAAATTATTCATGGAAATATTGATACGTCTACCAAAAGATATCCGAATAATTGGCCAACAACAGCCAACATTATCTGTTGCTGATGTTGTAACGCTGATTGGTAAGAAACATCATTACAGTCAATCACTCATTCAAGCATTAATCACGAGATCAACTGAACATTGTTCACTCAATGCAGATGTGATGCCCGCTAGCGCATTTGATGGCTGGGAACCTAATGGCTTGTTTGTTAAAGATGGGTTTGGCAAATTAATGCACCAGTTGTCTAATCAGATAAATATCGAACTGAATACGATTGTCAAATGCATTGATCAAACTGATCATAACGTTTTAATTGATACTAATAAAAAACGATTTTCTTGTCATCGCGTGATCTCCACGTTACCAACAGGTGTTCTGCAGTCCGGGCAGGTTAAATTTGTACCCCCACTCCCCGCAAATAAAAAAATAGCGTTGTCGCAATTAGACTCTGGTAATCATGAAAAAATATTTTTGAAGTTCCCATCCGTCTTTTGGGATGAAGATACCGAAGTATTTCAGCTCGCTACTCCTTCTTCTCGGGGCGTATGTACACAGTGGTATAATCCATTATTGAAGGCTGAAAACCAGAAAATACTGTATACCAACATTTCAGGACCAGATATCGCTTATGCGAATAAAAGTGATCGGGCATTGCAGGATATTTGCATGACACAACTGAGACAAATATTTGGTGATCACATCCCTGACCCTGAATCAATCTATGTTACCAGGTGGTCTTTAGACCCGTTCACACTTGGAGGACCGTACGCCCACCCAACGATGGCGGGGGAGATGGCCCACCTATCGACGATTGGTCAGCCGTTTGATCATATTCATTTTGCTGGTGTTGATACGTCTGAAAGTGAAACCGAAACTGTTGAAGCAGCATTGTTATCTGGCATACGAGCCGCAAATCAAATTTTATCAGCTATTTAATTATTATGATCATCAAGCGATGCATGCATAGCCTAGTCGGCTGGGCTTCTATTTGTCACTTTCTGTAGCAACCCATTCGGCATAGCCACCAAGCAAGTTCTTCACGCCTTTCACACCCATATCTTGTAGCGTCTTGGCAGCGAGCACACTCTGCCTGCCCCCATTACAATAAACGATGCAATGCTGATGTGATTGTTGATTAAATATATTCAGTTGCATGGGACTGCCATCAGCAACAAGAAACTCTAATAATCCCCGCTCGCAGTGGACCGCATTGGGAATGTGCCCAGCATTGAACGCCTCTTTACTCCGCACGTCTACAAATAGTGCGTCTTGGGGGTTGATACTTTTTGCCTCACTGCAGCTTGCGTGCTTGATCTGATCTGATATAGCCATGACTTCGTCAATGTGTTTAATCATATGCTTTACTCTCTGTTATCCTACATTTGTACGCTGATCTGGACTGTTGCCGACAGGCATTCTGAGTTGATAATACATCGAATTTAAGTCAAATGCTAGAAGCACACGCTCATAAAAACAGGGGCCTCATTTTATTAATGCCCCTTGTTTTACGGCAATCAAAGGCGTAGAGTGATTGTTATGAATGAATTATTTATCGCTTTACTTTGGTTTTTGGGCGGGCTTGCGTTGATTGTTTACGCTGGAGACGGCTTTGTTAACAGCGCAGTCAAGATCGCTGAGATTTTTCGAATTCCAGCATTGTATATTGGCACTTTCCTCATCGGCTTTAGCACTTCTGTTCCAGAGCTTATTGTTGCCTATATTGCGGCCCTGTCTGGCTCTACTGATCTTGCCGTGGGCAATGTTCTTGGGTCTTATATTTGTAACATCGGCTTTGTTATTGGGATAACCGCTATGGTTAAACCACTTAAAATCAGCACTGAGACACTTTCGCGCGCGATTCCTTTATTGGCATTATCGCTCTTTGTCACAGCTTTTTTATTGATTATTGATAACCAATTTAATTACCTCGATGGATTGATCTTACTGGGGCTATTTTGTGCTTACCTTGTCATGTGCTTCCTGCATATTAACCGGAATCGCAGTCGCTTCACGCGTAAGGCGAGTAAGAAGACGGGGGCTAATTCGAGTGCCTTGTGGCCTTGTTGTATGTTTGTTGTTTTTCTCGTGCTTTTACTTTTTGGGTCAGAAATGATGGTTGAAGCTGCTCGCGACTTAGCCAGACATTTTAATGTCAGTGAACTTGTGATTGGCATTACTGTTGTTGCGGTTGGGACAAGTCTGCCTGAACTGACAGCCTGTATTATTTCAGTGCTACGTGGTGAAGATGATATTGCGGTTGGTAATATTGTTGGCTCAAATATTTTTTGTTTGTTGTGTGTCCTCTCAATTCCTCTGCTCATGGCCCCCACTAATGGGATCAGCCCTGAGAAACTTTGGATCCCGCTAACGATGATGTTAATTGTCACGACGGTACTGTGGATATTTAGCGCTAAATTTGACAAAACCTGCCAAATTAGTCGGTGGGAAGGACTGTTCCTGGTTAGTATCTCAACCGTTTATCTTGTTGTCACAATGTTGACTTAGTTTTGCACAGTCCTCGCTATGTCATTTCGTTTTATGGTGATTTACTGTTAGTATATTGTTAAATTAATCTCTCTGTGGCAAGATAATATTGATTTGTAATCATTGAATTGGCGGCCTCGATCGTATGAATAAAAAATTGGTACTAACAATCATCAGAACCTCTGCTGCATCAGCACTGATGCTGGCAGTTTTATTGGCGATACACTTTTTCTCTGTAGGTGGGACATATTTTGATGTCAGTATGGGTCAAATCATTATTTTCAGCATCACAGTACTGATTATGGTAAATATTATTTATCTATACCACCTGACTAGACGTGCTTATGGCCCTGAGCATTCTGACGACTTTTTTAACTTCCCAGTTAACTTTTTGGTATCAATGATGACCGTGGTTATGGTTTATCAGATTGGATTTGATTCAATGCATTCAGCTTTTATTGAAAAACGACATAACGATCATGACTTGTCAACGATAGCAGAAAAAATTGTTGTTGGTACTTGGGAGGGAAATCCAATTATATATCCACAGCTCAATAACTTATACGAGGGCATAATGGGACATCAGGTCACAGCAGATGGCACTGTTCGCTTTAGGAATCGACAAGAATGGCAGGCCATTCATCCTGGATTAAAGTATTTTGAGTTTAAGCATCATGCACTATCCTGGCATTATGCAGCTGAATTTTGCCAGCAAATGGTTAATGTAATTAGAATGTTTGAGCTTCAAAAACGATTTAAACTTGGCGATGGCAATGATTTAGATATGTCTCTTAATAGTAACTTTAGTGGGTGGCTCACTGGGTTCAGGATGTTCCTTAAAAACCCTTTGGTGCGTCAGGTTTGGGAAACAAACAAAACTCGCTATTCGGATCCTCAGTTGACTGCATGGGTTCAGTATTATGTGATTGATCTTGTGGATAGAGATCCAGATCTCTTTATTAAGCATCGTCGTCATTGGGATCGCGAGGTCGCAGCCCTACTCAATAGGCCTGAGATGGGCCGAGGCATTGAGTAGGCGGGATGACTAACTTTTGAAGGAGGGGCTATGCAGAAAAACAATCACCAGAGCGTAAAACGGGCAACCCAATGTCTCATTTTCCTGTCTACTGCATTATTTATCGTAGCTTTTGATCTCGCTTGGCTCAAATATATCAATTGGGTCACTATGATTTTTGTTGCTTTGGTTTTGTTTCTTGTCATTAATATCATTTTTCTCAATCATCGTACCCATTTTGACCATGGTGCTGACGCGTCAGAGGAGTTTTTCAACTTTCCACTCAATATTATCACTGCGTTCGCGACTCTACTTTTTGTTTATCAGGTTGCTGATCAAATCAACGGCTCAAGTCAACAAACGCAAGAGGATCTTTTTGTGAACTTAGCGCAATACTCGAGTAAGGTCGTTGTAGGCACTTGGGAAACATTACCGATGGACCATCCTGATATCAATCCGCTTTATCAATCTATTTTCGGCAACATAACCGGTAATAATGGTTTTTTCATGACTGAGGCGCAATGGACTAAGCGATACCCTACGATCCCTTATGTTCCGTTTGAAGGCAATGAACTTGAATGGCACTATGCCGCTAAATACTGCCAACAAATGATCGACGTGATTCGTATGTTCCAACTTGATTCACAATTTCCGATTAATGATAAATCGTCCCGATCAAAGTCGTCGGACTCAGTTTATGCAGGATGGTTTACCACGTTCAAAATGTTTCTTAATAATCCAACGGTTCGGAATGTTTGGGAGCAGTATAAATATCGCCATGCTAATCCTGAACTTTCGGCATGGGTCCAATATTATGTTCTTGATATTATTGATAGTGATCAAGGAAGCATTACTTTACATGATGAAAACTGGAACCATCAAACAGAAACCATCTTAGAGCAAGCCAAAACTAATGGCAATTATTCTTAATTAATTTCTTGTAGCCTTAGGTATTCCGCGATTGGTTCTGCTTACTGGACACCTTGTTGTGGCCATAGGCTCTGTGCTTTATCCTTTTAACCGACGCGTGCTTTGCGTGCTTCGTGCTTCTGCCAGTTACCCGCTTGCGCCACATTTTGAAGCTAGATGCAGTCATCTCTTGTCTCATGAGCTTGATACAAGCTGACTCATCAAGGCCATATTCTGATTTTATCGCTTCAAACGGCGTGTGATCTTCCCACGCCATTTCAATGATGCGACTGATATCTGCATGAGGTAAGGTTTTTCTAATGGACATGCCTAAGCGATTCTCATGTTGATGAAATTAAGGATCGATTCATCGCGTAGTAGTCATGATAAAGCATCAGATATCTCTGATAATAGTAATACCAACTGATTACATGCATGCATACTGTGAGCGTTAATACAGCCATTGAGCAGTTATCAACCCATGCAACTCGAACCCCGTTTTGGCCAAGGAAGTAGTACACAAGATAACTCATGGAAAGCGCAGAGCTACATTTCCCAGACCATAAAGACTTCAATTTGAGATAGCCTTTGGCGTTCAAATCATATTGATAACTAAAAACCACACCATATCTTATCCCAATCGCCATGAGATATACTAGAGAGCATTGCTCTTTACGCAATACATAATAAATCATTCCTAACACGAAAACAGCGTCACACACAGGATCGAGCTGGGCGCCCATTGAGCTTTGACAATTCAATATTCTAGCTAATATGCCATCGAATATGTCGCTGACCACGGCAAGGATCACAAGAGCAGCAAGCATCGACGAAGATAGCTCCGAGCCGATACTGATAATTACGGCCACAATCACAATCCTAGACAACGATAGTAAGTTAGGTATATTGATCAATTAACGTATTTGGAATAAACGTATTATAATTATAGCAAAAAATTTTACGGTTTGACATTACTCTTTTCTATAAATTCTAGACAAGTATTTCAGATTATGTTAAGGATCATTGGTAGGATTTGACAGAAACAAGCGCCCATGGTTATTCAATTTTTCAGACGCTATTTTCAGCATCAGTGGCATGCAACCCAAGATATGCTAGAAAGGCTAAACCTTGAACTAAAGAATGATAACGATCTCAACGCATTTGCGAACCCGAGCGAGGAAGCAAAAAATAAGAATAGCGAAGAGCGCCAAAGGGGCGCTCGCTCTCTGATACCTAATATAGAATTTTCCAGCTCCGGTCCTTTTCAAATCATTCTTGACTGGCTGAGTGTGCAAGTTTGTCAGATTAAGCTTGACGGTGAGATCTGGACAAAACAAAGCTCTCACCAACAGCGTATCGTGACGAACACCCCGGAATATGGATCAATATGGTTTGCGCTGGAATCCTGGGCCCTACTATCTACTGATGGGACATTGATTATCAACACGCAGAATGGCCTAGTGCGTGTGCATAAATCTGATCGTCTACATCATAGTGTCTGCAACCTTATTAATATTAGTTGTTTGAGCCTTCATAATCATACGACTGTACAATCTTTTCATGATCGTCAGCATGCAGTCCATGTGAAATTGGTCGATCAAATCGCAAAGCTGGATGTTGGGCGCCAGACAAAACAAGACCTTATTCAGCTATTATCATCTCTGCAACCGATCAGTATCATGCGTGGTCATGGGAAACTTAATCATACTGATAAGACGTTCACCATTGAAGAACTCAATCTCCATTATCCTGGCTGCTATCGAAGCAATCCATGGTTGGATTGGCTGCTTCGGCGTCCAAAAATAGACCTTCGCCCGAGCATCATACAAATGCCAACCCCAAATACATTTAATCAATCGTCGTTGCGTGATGACCACGCTAACGAGGCAAATGGCTCAACACCGCAACATTGGTGGCACTATCTTTACACTATGAATCTACCTTGCATCCCACACTTGAGACAGATTCGCGAACAACTTTCTCATCGCGCCTGGTGGTTTGTGTGTAGTATGCTCTTAATTGGTCTTTGCGCATTCATGGTGTTTAGCCATCTCTTAGAAACAACGATAACATTGCTCTTGAGCCACCATGCGGCAATACTCCTTTTGAGCATTTATTTTATCGCTGCGATCTTTTCATGGGAAATGACACGACACAATGCTATGGAAATCTTACAGGCGCTCCCAGAAGAACCGTTATCTGAACATGCCAAAAGTTACGTTCCGTCAACTGCAATTGGGATACCGACTAATGCGTCAAGTCGTCCAAACTGCGATGACGATGAGGAAGTTGTAATTGACTTTAACTCTGAGTTGCATAACAGCGGGAATCAGGCTAATCCATGACCCTCATGATAATGCCCTCACTTGCATGTAGCGGCGACAACGCAAATCAGCTAACCAGCTCCACCCACGTGTGTAATCACTTTGGCTGAGCCACCACTTTGCACCTGGCGGCCCGACGGTCTGTTCGATCACGTCATGCCCATAACCGATTGAAACAACTTCTCTACTTACTTGAATGCGCAACAACTTCTCCGTCGATCCAGTCGAGTGTTATTGTACTATCTTTTTTAAGATTCCCCGCTAGTATGAGCTTCGCTAATGGATTTTCGAGCATATTCTTAATCGCTCGCTTAAGCGGTCTTGCGCCATAAGCTGGATCATAACCTTCTTGAAGCAATGCATTTCTACATGCTGGTGTGAGTAATATATGCAGTTGTTGTTTCGCTAGCATGGCTTCTAATTCAGATAGTTGCAAATCGAGGATTTGATTGACATCATCCTTACTGAGAGATGAAAATATCACACAATCATCGATTCGGTTAATGAACTCTGGCCGGAAACACGCCCGGACTTCCTGCATCACTTTTTCTTTGATCTGATTGGGGCTCTGCCCTTGTGTTGCGAGCATATGCCCGGATCCTAAATTAGATGTCATGACCACAATCGCATGTCTGAAATCCACCGTACGACCTTGTCCATCCGTCAAACGCCCATCGTCTAATACTTGCAATAAAATATTAAAGACATCTGCATGCGCCTTTTCTACCTCATCGAGTAAAATGACGCTGTAGGGTTTTCGGCGTACAAGCTCTGTCAGATAACCGCCTTGCTCATAACCAACATAGCCTGGAGGAGCGCCAATTAATCGCGCAACTGAGTGCTTTTCCATAAACTCAGACATGTCTACGCGAACCATGGCTTGCTCATCGCTGAATAGCGCATATGCAAGGGCTTTACAGAGCTCAGTTTTTCCAACACCAGTTGGCCCTAAAAATAGGAATGAGCCAATCGGTCTTTTGGGATCACTCAAGCCTGATCGGGCGCGCATGATGGCTTCTGATACGATTTGCACTGCGTGGTCTTGTCCAATGACTCGCCCGCTAAGTAACTGAGGTAATTTGAGTATTTTCTCCCTCTCACTGGCCAGCATGCTCTCAACGGGAATCCCTGTCCATTTTGCGACAACGCTTGCAATCTCATCGTCAGTCACTTTGTTTTGTAGAAAACGATTTTTCTTTTCTTTTGATGTATGTTCCCGCGCTTCAAGCAACTGCTTTTCCAGCGCGGGGATTGTTGCGTACTGTAGTTCAGACATTTTAGCAAGATCGCCAGACCGTTGTGCACGCTCAAATGCGAGTCGTGCTTCATCAAGCTGCTCCTTAACTTGTTGCTCGCCCATGAGCGTTGCTTTCTCAGCACGCCAAATTTCCTCTATTTCATTGTATTCACGGTTGAGTGCGTCAATTTCAGACTCTAATACTGATAAACGAGACTTTGATATTTCATCATTTTCTTTACTCAATGCTTGCTGTTCTATTTTTAGTTGAATCAAACGTCGGTCTAATGTATCGAGCGCCTCTGGCTTAGAATCAATCTCCATACGAATCTTACTGGCTGCTTCATCGATTAAGTCAATCGCTTTATCAGGTAATTGCCTAGCGGTTATGTAACGCTGAGATAACTGGGTTGCTGCAACAATGGCGGGATCTGTGATGGTAACCCCATGGTGTAGCTCGTAGCGCTCTTTTAATCCCCTCAAAATTGCGATCGTATCTGTCTCACTCGGCTCATCAACAAGCACTTTCTGAAAACGCCGCTCTAATGCAGCGTCTTTTTCAATGTATTGCCGATACTCATCGAGCGTCGTTGCACCAATACAATGCAGCTCGCCTCTCGCTAATGCTGGCTTGAGCATGTTGCTCGCGTCCATCGCGCCGTCCGTTCGACCAGCACCAACTAAAACATGTAATTCATCAATGAATAAAATCACGCGCCCGCTTTGCTTTTTAATTTCTTTTAGGACCGCTTTCATTCGTTCTTCAAAGTCTCCGCGATATTTTGCTCCAGCAAGTAATGCGGATAAGTCAAGTGTTAATAAACGCTTATGCTTCAATGCCTCGGGCACTTCTCCGTTGACAATGCGTTGTGCCAAACCTTCTGCGATTGCAGTTTTTCCGACACCCGGTGCGCCAATGAGGACAGGATTGTTTTTAGTCCTGCGTTGCAGCACTTGAATGGATCTGCGAATTTCGTTATCCCGCCCAATGACAGGATCGAGCTTACCGCTTATAGCAGCATGTGTAAGGTCAACAGTATACTTATCAAGTACTTGGCCACTAGGCGCTTCATCGGCGGACTTGATAGACTCTCCCGCAAGCATATCATCGAGCGCTTTTAGAAAATTTTCTTTCTTAACCCCGCATGCGGTTAATAAATCACCGAGCGTATTCGCACGATCGAGTGCTGCGAGTAAAAGCAAATGGCTTGAAATAAATTGATCGCCACGCTTTTGCGCAAGCTGATCACTCAAGTTCATTAGGCGTTGTAACTCACGGGAAATATTAATATCGCCGCCAGATGAAACTTTAGGCATTTTTGTGAGTAATTGCGTTAACTTTTGTTGACACTTAGCCATGTCGATACCGCTTTGAACCAGAAGTGGTACGGTGGTTCCTTCTTTATGATTCAGCAGCGCTTGTAGTAAATGGGTTGATTCTACGTAGCCGTGCTCGTGCCCCAAGGCAATAGACTGAGCGTCCATTAACGCTCGCTTGAATTGTTCAGTTAATTTTTCAACATTCATCATGATCTCTTTTTTAAAGTGTTATAATGAGATATTGATTCGACTGATCTTTTTTCAAGTATAATGTGAGAAATAAATAGTTTTTTTATAATAATTATTTAATTAAATGGTCATACGATACGCATTTCTGTAACTCAATCACTCCGGCTTTGGCGGGAATGAAGCACTTGGCGTGCCATTGTTGTGTGCAATATTGATTGTACATCTGATCATACGCTATTTGAACGGTGTAAAATTAAGCACTCTGTGGTGCTTGCTTGGAGAACTTGTGACTGAGTGTTTGGTTGGATATGAGCAACATCAAACAGCGCGTGCAGATTAATACATCAGCAAGATTAAAAATCGTAGGCCAACGCAACCACGCAGCACCAAATGTTAAGTAATCGATCACGGCACCGTAAATAAACCGGTCGATTAGGTTACTAAATCCTCCGATAATGATACAGGCTATCCCATAGCGGTAGACGAGACACGCCTTGTTTGAAGCACTTAAATTCTCGACTAAAATCGCATTGAAAATGATGATGAGCGTATTGAGCAAGTAATACCCAATCCCTTGGCTGGTTGAAAAAAGGCCAAACGCCACCCCAGTGTTTAAGGCCAAGGTTATGTGTACTCCGGGCACAGGGGTTATCCATTCACCAACTGAAAACGTGCTGATTACCAATAACTTAACCAGCTGGTCAATCACGATACCCATGGCGATCAGAGGAAACATTTCACTACCCACATACTCTTCTTAGTTTCATTATATCAATAATCTTTTCAAAAACCAATTAAGATCGATGAAATTTGTCTGAATAAGCTCGCAGATCGCATTACTGTTCTGCTTTTCAAAACATAGACTCTGATGACATATTGATGTATAATTTAGCCCAAATCATGGTAATTAAACATAGGAACTGTTGGCAAATGACGCACGTATCTGACCCCCACTCATCTTCGGATTCTCATATCACCGAGACGCAGAATGTTTTTGTGACTTTTGAGCACGAAGTACTCGACTTTTGGAAACGTGAATCTATTTTTAAACAAGTTCAAGTGCAGAAACAAAATTGCAAACCTTACTGGTATTATGACGGGCCACCGTTTGCCACAGGTCTGCCGCACCACGGACATTTGCTTGCGTCCACCATCAAGGATGTTATTCCACGATACTTTGAGATGCAGGGTCACTATGTGCCACGACATTTTGGCTGGGACTGTCATGGCCTACCCATCGAGCACGAAATCGATAAGAGTCTTGGTCTTTCTACACAAGAAGCTGTCGAAAAACTCGGTCACGCAGGTTATAACCAGGCATGTCGCTCAATTGTTCAGCGCTATACGAAACAGTGGGAGGAAACCATCACTCGTATCGGCCGATGGGTTGATTTTGACCACTGTTACAAGACAATGGATGTGAATTTTATGGAATCTGTGTGGTGGGCGTTTGGACAACTCTGGGAAAAGGGGCTCATTTATCAGGGCGAGAAAGTTGTACCCTACTCAACGGCGCTGGGCACTGGTCTGTCAAACTTTGAGGCTTCATCAAATTATCAACAAACTCAGAGTCCTGCGGTCTACATTTTGTTAAAACTGAAAAATGAAGACGCTTACTTGGTCATCTGGACTACCACACCATGGACTCTACCCACTAATTTGGCTGTTGGTATTGGTCCATATGACTATGTGAAAGTACGCGATTCGAGATCAAATAAATATCTGATTGTCGCTGAGTCACGCCTTGCCTCCCTGCCTCATGCTGATCAATTGCAGCTCGTTGAAAAGCGTTCTGCAGAATCTTTGGTCGGACAGACCTATGAACCGCTGTTTCCCTATTTTGCATCTGAAGAGGCCCGTGGCGCTTTTCAGATACTTGAGGATAACTATGTGACTGTTGACGACGGGACTGGCCTGGTTCATCTGGCACCTGCACACGGTGAAGATGATTATCGTGTGTGCCAAGCCGCTGGGATACCAGTGATCTGTGCGCTCGATAAATCAGGTCGATTCACTGATCAAACACCGGACCTCCATGGTGTTTTTTTCAAGGATGCTAATAAGCAGATTCTAAAAGCGTTGAAAACCAATGGGCATGTATACCACCAAGATGTGATCGAGCACAACTATCCCTTCTGTCCTCGATCAGATACGCCCCTCATTTATAAAGCCATTCCATCTTGGTATGTTGCAGTGACAAAGATTAAGCGCGACATACTGGCATCAAATGACTCGATTCATTGGGTGCCAGAGCATATCAAGTATGGTCGTTTTGGGAAATGGCTTGAGAACGCTAAGGATTGGGCGATTTCTCGAAACCGATTCTGGGGCACACCGATCCCGGTGTGGCAAAATGATCAAACTGGCAAGACCATATGTGTTGCATCTGTTGAACAATTAGCATCTCTTTGTGGTCAGACAGTCACGGATCTTCATCCTGAAATTGTCGACGGCCTATCGTTCTCCCTCAAGGATGAGCCAGGTACTTATCGGCGCGTGCCAGAAGTTTTAGACTGTTGGTTTGAGTCAGGGTCTATGCCTTTTGCACAACTTCATTACCCATTTGAAAACAAGGATCTTTTTGAAAGACTCTTCCCTGCAGCTTTTATTGGCGAGGGCATCGACCAAACCAGAGGTTGGTTTTATACGCTAACTATCTTGTCTACAGCCCTATTTGGCAAATCAGCGTTTAAGAACGTTATTGTTAACGGTATCGTGATGGCAGAAGATGGGAAAAAGATGTCCAAGCGTCTCAAAAATTACACCCCCCCTAAAGCGCTTCTTGAACAATATGGAGCAGATGCTCTACGCTTGTATCTGATTCAATCGAATCTCGTTAAAGCTGAAGAGCAACGCTTTTGTGACAGTGGGGTAAAAGATATTGTACGCCGTGTCTTATTGCCATGGCTGAATGCTTTTAAATTTTTGACTACCTACACGACGATTGACCAATGGACCCCAGATCAACGTGTTAGCTCAGAAAAACATATCCTTGATGCGTGGATTCAATCGCGATTGCAAACGCTGACTGCGGAGATCAATCAACATATGCAGCAGTATCATCTGCAAGGTGTTGTTGGCAATGCGTTGTCATTTTTAGATGATCTTACCAACACCTACATTCGACTAAACCGTGCGCGCTTCTGGCAGAGTGGCAAGGGCGAGGATAAATTGGCCGCCTATACCTGTCTATATGACGTTATTATGCAGTTTTCGACGCTCATGGCACCATTTGCCCCTTTCATGAGTGAACACATTTATCGCGCATTTCAAACGATGCATTCACAAGCGACCTCAAAGCCGTCAATTCATATGCTTGCCTACCCAAACGCGCAGCACGAAAAGCGTCAGCCGGTTTTAGAAAAAGCTGTGTCAATACTCCAACAAATCCTACTCTTAGGAAGGCAATCTCGTAATGATGCTAAGATCAAAATTAAAACACCCCTCCTCTCGCTAACGATTATTCATAGCCAAGCTGAAATGATTGAAGCCATACAACCGCTGATTCCAATAATACAAAAAGAACTCAACGTAAAATCAGTGGTTTTTGACCAGGATGAGCGCAGCTACATTCAGCTTAGTGCAAAAATAAACGCAGCGAAGCTCGGTCGAAAACTGGGCAAGCAAACACCAATCATCAATAAAAAAATACAAGCGCTTGATTTCTCTCAAATCAACCAATTCGAGCAGTCTGGCCATCTTACTATCGATGGACATACGTTCAGTGGTGATGATTTGTTGATTTATCGTCAAGCACTTAGTGACAGTCGTGCCGTCTCTAATCGTTATGTTACCATACAACTTGATTTCACATTGACGCCTGATTTAATTCACGAGGGCCAGGCTAGAGAATTGGTAAATAAGATTCAAAATTTGAGAAAAGATAGCGGCTTTGAGGTGAGTGACCGTATCCAATTGACTATCGTATCTAGTGAGCTTTTTTGCAGCATTGTGAACAAACATAAACAACATATTATGGATGAGACACTATGTCATAAACTCACCGTTAGTTACCAGCACCCTGCGGATAAAACACCGATGATACCCATCACAATTGATGAACATCAAGCTGATTTATTAATCACTAAAGACACGTCTTGAACAGAAATTCATCCGCCAACAAGATGTCATTGACAAGGTGTTTCTGGTGCGTATACTGAGAGGTATCTGATCTTGAAGGACTCTTCCATGCCACGTTCGCTAAACCCAAAGAACCGCCGCACTGCGGTGCCAAAATCGTCACTCTATTCACGAATTATGGCCCTCCACAACATCTGGCAGTCACTGCAAATTAAGGGCAAATTGATGCTACGCTCTGCCCAGTCACGTGATCTTCTCGGCTATGCATTGATTGTGCTCACTGGGGTAACTGGTATCGCTTTTGGCTTTGGTCCTATGAATACATTTTTGACAGTTGCGCATGAATTCAAAGGGTTTTGGGGTAATCTACTCCAATGTTTTGTGATTATCCCATCTTGTGGATTTCAGTCGATTCTATGGTGGAATGCTTATTATCAACCAGCAGCAGTGGCATTAGAGGAATTCTTTAGTGTCAAAACAAGTCATGATACTAGCAAAGCCTTAAAGGTATCCGTTCTCGATCGTTTACAGTGGCTAACAGCTGCTGAATCGAATACATTATTACGAAAGCTCGATGCTTCTGGACAATCGACGAAAGATGCTAAACTACTCTTGGCCGACTATTATGTTGATCATTGGTTGAAAAATTTTTCTGCCGGTGACATTATTTCTGACGCCGCGAAAGGGAGTGACTCTGCTGTCGACCTTATCGATACAGTGGTTAAGCTTGAACTCTACTTTGACTATCGTAAACGACTCACCTCAAATGACAAAACCCTACCCGGCGGTGGATTGGTTGCAAGACTACTGCATGTGAGCCGATGGCTTCTGCCTCGAGTGGCTAACTTTCTCAACTATATGACAATAAACCCGTTTGGCGTATTTTTTGCATTTTACACCGCTCTTCTCACACTCACTTTTCCTGGCGTCAGTCTTGCGACGTTGGTTTTACCGACAATGGCAATGCCGATTATGTATGCTTTATTGGCAACTGGTTATGCCGCAGGGTTTGTATGCGCATTCTTCCTCACTCGACAATCATTTAAGAAAACGGTCAATGAAATGATTGATAAGATTGAGGATTGGCTGTCTCAGGATGAAAGCATGACTAATGCTATTTATAATGGCTTCAAAAGATTGCATAAATCTAAGGTTAGCAATCTTCAGCGCTTAATTAATCTGCGCGCTGACACATCTTGGTCATGGCTCACCAGCCGCCCCCTACTTGGTGTCATTTTAGCGGTGGGCTGCGCTGTGAGTGTTTGTATTCTCAACTACTACTCTGGCATTCAGGCGGCCATGATGCTCGGTGATATTGCTGTGCTCCTGACCCCAGGTGCTCTCACGAGTGCACACAACCTAATGCATGCGTCTGTCGTGCAAAAGGCGTTTGGTGCATACTCGGCTTTAGTGTCTGTTGGCATGACTTCTGCTTTACTGCTTAACGTCTCTGTAGCAGCAAAGCCACAACACAAAGTTGACCTGATTCGTAAACACCCTAACGAAAAGCGCTTTTATAAGGCTGCAATCTTGTTTAGTGCTCTGGGCCAACTATTCTGTAATTATGTGAATACCTTTAAACCGCATGGTATTCTCTCTGCGTTGAGGCTAGTCAAAGCACCGTGCGAACGACTACTCCAGGGACTATTCGGCTTATTCAGTTTGGGCGGCACGGTCATTATTACGAAGCTTCAATCTGAATCTGCCGATGATTTAATTGAACTCACCAGACCGTATACCACTAAACCTGATAAAGGCACTGATGACAAAAGTCGCAATGTAAAAAATCCAGTCAATCGCGGTCTTTTTTCAATGTTTACGGAGTCAAATACATGGTTTCGATTCAACTTATCGGGAATCAATATGGGACGCATAGCACGTGGAAATTAGATTGTTTTAGAAGATAGGTTTTACTGGCTGACTGAAACATATTTTTTGAAACATTTATGGAGATTTACTAGCGCGTAATGGATAATACTGAGTCCAATCATCATGTAGATTTTGGCTTTGAACGGGTTTGTCCTGATGAAAAAACCCGACGTGTCCAAGCAGTCTTCAATGCAAGCGCAGATCAATATGATATCATGAATGACTTGATGTCACTGGGCCTGCATTATGGTTGGAAAAAAAAGGCTGTTGAATACGCTCACATTCAACCGGGTGATACAGTACTGGATCTAGCTTGTGGCACCTGTGATATCACCTATTATCTGTTAAAAAGACAGCAAGATTTGACTGTATTTGCAACAGATCCAAATGAAAAAATGTTGAATATTGGCCGCGACATGCTTCTGAATCATGGTTTTTTTCGCTCGATACATTTCAGCCTTAGCTACGCTGAAGGATTGCCTTACCCTGATGATTTTTTCCAGGTGGCCATTTGTGCATTTGGCTTTCGAAATTTCACGAACCATGCAAGAGCACTAGCAGAACTCTATCGTGTTATTCGTCCTGGCGGTCAGGTAATTATTTTAGAGTTTTCTAAGCCATCCTCTCATGTTATTCAAACTGGTTATCGAGCTTATGCACAATTGATTCCATCCTTGGGTGAACTGGTTGCGCAGGGTGAATCAAACTATCAATATCTGGTTGACTCGATTGAACAGCACATGGATCAGGCAGAGCTGAGTAACCACTTGGAACAGGCTGGCTTTCTCGATATTCGTTTAACTGAACTTTTATCTGGTTTAGTTTGTATTCATCGGGGGATCAAATGTTGAAAGATATTGCGATCACAACGCTTGAGTCTGCGCTCTCGTATCTTGTATCTCATGCCAGTACTAAACATCGACAATGGCAAGCGCTTTATGGGCAACCTATTCTGCTTCGTCTTGAACGGCCTCGAATGGTACTTTATTGTGTCATTCATGAACAGTCCGTTACCTTACGTCAGGCAGAGGGTCATGAAACAGTGACCGTTAGTATCAGCACTGACTACATCACACTCCTGCAAGTTCTTCGGGGACAAGACAGCAAGCAGTCCATTACGATTCAAGGTCAAAGCCATATTGCCAACCTGTTGGCACGATATATTAAAAAATTTCGACCTGATTTTGAATCAATGCTAGTGCCCTTCATCGGTGAAAGTACTGCTTATGCAGTGTCAAATCAAATTCACCAAGCAGCGCAACGACTGCACAAAGATATTGATCATATCCACGTCTCTACAGGTGATTATTTGATACATGAATGTGGGCTGACCCCTAGTAAACAAGCGCTCAAGAGATTTTATCGAGATGTTGATCAATTGCATAACCATATTGAGCTCTTAGAGCAACGCTTCTCCGAACTCAACTTACGACTGGAGGATTCAGTATGATGGCGAGTATCAATGGTTTCATGCAAAGAATATGCTGTTTTTTTAGTTTGGTATATTTTACACTTCGTAACTGGCACTTGGTTAAAACGTTATTGATCTATCAAATTCCCCAAATATTCATCGGGCGTAGCCGAGTACTCACCGCGCTGAGTCGTTTTTTGTGGCACTCGTCAACAAAAGAAGCTGAGAAGCTCAGTTTGGAACAACGAATCATTAGGTCCTTCAACCAACTGGGGCCTATTTTCATCAAATTTGGTCAAATTATCTCAACACGTGTTGATATGTTGCCAACTGATGTTGCCTATGCTTTGGAGCAACTTCAGGATAAAGTTCCCCCATTTCCTTTTAAAGAGGCTGAAGCCATTATCATGCGTAATACAGGAAAATCGATACGCAATACATTTAAATCTTTTGATCGAAAAGCGATTGGCTCTGCATCGTTGGCCCAGGTGTTCCAAGCAAAACTTCATAATGGTAGACATGTGATTGTTAAATTGCTTCGACCAGGCATACAAAACCGGATCGAGTCAAATTTGAACACGCTGTACCAGATGGCAAAAATCATTGATACTTATCATCCTAATGGAAAAATTATTCGCGCATCTGAAGTGATTGGTGATTATGATCGTTCGATTCACAATGAGATTGACTTTTTAATAGAGGCGGCTAACTGCAGTCAGATGTATCGCCATATGGAAAACGATGCTTACGTTCGCGTGCCCAGAGTGCTGTGGAAGTATTGTTTCAAAGATATGCTAGTTACTGAGTTTGTCTCTGGTATTGAGGTCAATAAATTCGCTGCAGATTATCCTGACCAGCAAAGCAGGCAACAGGTTGCTAAAGGGTTATTGATGATGTTTTTAGAACAAACCTTTCGGGACAATTTCTTTCATGCTGATATGCATCCTGGTAATATCATCATTGATTCAGAAGACAAAAAAAACCCTATTATTCAACTTGTTGATTTTGGCATTGTTGGCTCAATGAGCGCCACCGACCAAATGTATATTGCGAGGAATCTCACAGCTTTTTTCAATCGGGATTATGCGAGCATTATTGATCTTCATATTGAATCAGGCTGGATACCTGATCTTGAAAACAAACAAAATATGATGAATGAGATTCGAGCGATTGGAGAGCCATTGTACGCACAGCCGCTAAAAGAGATTAGCTTTGCAAAAGTATTGGCTGAACTATTGCAAATTGCCCGACAATATAGAATGGTTGTTCAACCACAGCTGATATTACTACAAAAAACCATCTTTAATATTGAGGGTCTGGCAAGACGATTAGATCCTGATCTTAACTTGTGGGAACATGCTAAACCGTATGTAGAAGATTGGATTCGTCAGCGTTATAGCATTTCAAAAAGTCTGTATAGACTCGCGGAGCGTACCCCTCAAATTCTTCGACAACTCGCTGATTATAACCCCAAGCCGAAAAACCCTTTTACTGCACCCATGATGGCACCAGAATCCCGATCTGGTCTCACTTTGAGTCATGTTGCTATCGCATTCTTTGCTGGTCTGGCTTTGGCATTTTTGATGCAACACTGAAAAATAACAATCATGCTAGTTATTGTGCATTCTCTATGAATCGACTATGCTTAAGCTAGTTAGAACAGTGACAACTGCATGCGTCGATCTATCATAGTGTCTCTATTGGTCTTTCTTTCTGTGACCGCATTTGCCTTGGAAAGTTTTGGTCCATCATCAGTATTCAGCGTTGATCCTAATCCGCCGGAAGTCTCTGAGAGAGGATTTAATTATGTTCAAGCCAATGCTCCAAAAGAGGGTGAAATTCGTCTTGGGTCTTTTGGCAGCTTCAACAATCTCAATCCGTTCATTATCTCGGGTGTTGCTGCGGATGGCTTGGATCATACTTATGAGCCTTTGGGCATGCAATCGTACGATGCTTTAGATACTGTTTATGCTCTGATAGCTGAGTCGTTTGCACTTGACAATGATCATAAGACTTTCACCGTTCGCCTCAGAAAACATGCTCGTTTTCATGACGGTACTCAAGTCTCTTCCGCGGACATAGAAGCAAGCTATACAGCGCTAATTGCTCATGGGCATCCCGCGTATCAGCAATTATTTACTGGTATTTTGCGCGTTGAATTACCTGATCCACACACCATCATTTTCCATTTTGATGATCATGCTAGTAGAGATTTACCATTTAATATTGCAAGCCTCCCTGTGCTGTCCAAACATGATTTATCTGAACGTGAATTTTCTAAAACAACGATGCGGCCACTTCAGGGTACTGGGCCTTATATCATTGATAAGATTAGCCCTGGGCATGCTGTGAGTTATCGTCTTAATCCATCGTATTGGGGAGCAAATCTTAATATCAACCGTGGTCGGCACAACTTTCGACTGATTAGTTATCGATACTTCCGTGACCAAAGTATTGCGTTGACAGCATTCAAGGCGGGTCGGTATGATTGGCGTAGTGAGAATATTGCTAAATTCTGGGCGCGTCAGTATCAGGGTAAATCATTCACAAGTGGTGATAGCATTAAAGTTGAAGTTC
>DCKN01000070.1 GCA_002320385.1 Proteobacteria bacterium UBA1673 | reverse complement strand
TGGCGCTGGTCTTGGTTTGCGCTTTTTAAAGCATATCAGTCGGTGTCGTTTGCTGCTGCATTGTGTGGATGTAGCTAATATTGAGCGTGATCCAATCGCTTGTATGCAAGAGGTGTTGGATGAGCTCGTGGCATATGGGCATGATTGTATCGCTAAGCAGCAAATCATTGTATTAACTAAGTCTGACTGTTTGCCTAGTGATGCGCATGAGTCGACGTTATTAAGCATGCGTCAGCAAATCAGTGCGTTGCCGTATACTTGTTTGCAAGATGTTGCGATTGTTATGGTGAGTTCCGAGCAAAGACTTGGTCTTGATGTCTTAAATGATATTGTGGCAAAGGCTTTGTTTAATGACGATCGGGATTCTGACGGCTGTTGAATGGGGGCCGGCTCCCTTTTTTCTGGATGCTTCATCACGGTGGCAATGTGGGTGTTCGATATGTATTGATGTGGTGTGGCTGGATTGCATTGAGCGCATGGGCTGTATACTTTTAGTTAGTCGAGCCGTTCAAGAAGGTCAGTGAGTCTTTAATTGGATGGGCGATGATGGTGTTGATGTTTCAGGCGCAGTGATAATCGTTCGTATTGCACTACACTGAGTCTAATGCTGCCATGTGCGTCGTAAGTTGCAGTTGATCGCTGAGTTGTTATGTGTTGCAGTGCCTGGAATTTTGTTGGATTGCTGTGTGTTGACTGTGCGGTAAATTAAGCAGCGTTAACGACTGTCTTGAGCGCATTGTTAAGTCTTTGGACTAAGCGACGTGCTCTATTCCTGGAAATAATGCCTTTTTGTGCTGCTTTGTCAATGTGGCTTTGAACTGGCTTAATTGCATCACGATCTTTGCACGTTGCAAGTGCTGCGCGGAATTTTTTGATTTCTGTACGAAGCGCAGAGCGTTGTTTGCTGTTATGGTCGCGTGTTGCGTCTGCTTGTCTTGCACGTTTGCGTGCTTGATTTGTATTTGCCATAAAGGATCTCCAATTCTGATGCGTATTATATCGGTTCGTGTGGATAAAATCAAGCAAGAAAAGGGATATTTTGGCTGATATGTGCTTAAGAAAGAAGTCGGTATTGTTTGTGATTCAGCTAGATGCTGCAGACAAAATTGCCGGTACTGCCATTGTTGGCTAGTGATCGTGGCGTCGTTGATCTGAAAGATCTGGTAGGAGATTGTGGAGGGTTAGGGGTTGTGCCAACGATGTTTGCAGGGGGTGTTTGCCTTGTTATCAGGTCTGCGAATGCTTTCTTGATTACTCTGAATTGTTTCTGGTTATCGTCTGCGATGGGTGAGTCGTTGTGATGATGTTGTTGCTCTTTGTAAGCGCTGCTGTGTGCGATAAATTTGGGTTTATATTCAATAGTATGCTTTGGCATAATGGTGTGCTGATACGCCTTATCAACCGCATCTGTGATTTCTGAGCTACTAACGGTGAGGCCTGCTTCTCTGAGTGAAGCTGTCAGCTGTTTGCTCACTTCATCTAGGATGTATTGTTTCAGTTTTTTGTTCGTGTTGCTTTGTCCTCTTATCGGTGTGGGTTTGATTGGTGTGAAGTTTAGATTGTCATCGCCGCTCAGTAGAATACTCATCGCTGATGAGAGTATTTTGCTGATCTCAGTTTTAATTAAGTTTAGTTCTTCAGGACTGACGAGACCTGGGTTGCCATTGACTGGTGATGCCCCACGCGTTAGTTGTACTGGTGCAATGTCGCTTCTTGACGCTGTCGAGGCTATTCGTGTTGGAAAGTATTTGCGTGCGTATTGTTGAAGTCTGCTAATGGCTGGGGCAATGAGTTTTGCGATTTGTGGAAGAAAAACGAAGCACATAGAGAATGTGATAATGATGGTCACGTGTGGCGGTACAAGTGCAATGGTTGTGGCAACTGCATGTGCACAGGTTTGAATCATGTGATTGATCAGCGCTTGTGCTGCTGACTCCTCTATTAATGTTTGAATGATCATGAATAGAAAGCATGTCAGTGCAACTCGTAGTAGCCTGAAGGCGTCTCTGAAGATGCAGACATCGTTTTGTTCGTCTATCACGGAGATGTTGAAATCGTCGAACAGCCAGTGAAAAAGTTTGGACAAGGAGGTATAGGAGCTTGCCATGTTAATCTTCTGATAATGTGCATAATGATCCTAGCAAATCCTTTTTACGCATGCAATCTGTGGTTTGAATTTCGTTGTGACATATGATGCAAGGTGGTGATATTTTGGCTCAAAAAATTGTATCATTCGTGTATTGATTCTCGTGTTGATTTTACAGTGTTGTGCATGGTGCTAGCTATTGTCGGGTTTTCTTTGTTTTTGTCATGATTTACATTTTTTAAACGGGTGGTTGTTAACCGCTCAGTTGACATCAATGATGGCTTGTGTACGGATGAACATTTGCCAATGTAAGATTAAGAATCGCTCATGAAATATTGTTGTAAGAGATGCCCTGCTCGTTTTGATACATCCCGGAGCGTATTTTGTTGTAGCACTGTGATGGAGGTAGTCGATTCTTTGAAAAAGGCTGTCAGAATTTATATGGACCAAAACCATGATTTATCTGGACAATCTTGGGTTCTAATGCCATAATGTCGCCGAACTAACAGCGTGATCGAAGCAAGTGGCCGAAGCATCCAAGGAAATACAAGATCAACTATCTCAAAAGTACTGGCAAGGGTTTAGCACAGAGATTGAGAATGACTGTTTGCCTCCTGGCTTAGATGAGTCAGTCATCCGCGCCATTTCAGCAAAGAAGCGCGAGCCCGAATTCATGCTAAACTTTAGATTAAAAGCTTATGAGCATTGGCTTACAATGCCTGAGCCGAACTGGGCACATCTCAAAATCGATCCGATTCATTTTCAATCGATTTCTTATTACAGTGCGCCCAAGTCAAATAAGGATGGCCCCAAGAGTCTTGATGAGGTTGACCCAGCATTGCTCAAGACTTATGAACGACTTGGCATTCCGCTGCATGAGCAGAAGATGTTGTCAGGGGTTGCGATGGATGCTGTCTTTGACAGCGTGTCAATCGCAACAACTTTTAAAGAAAAACTCGCAGATGCAGGGGTGATTTTTTGTCCTTTCCGAGAGGCGGTGTTGAATCATCCAGAGCTTGTCGAACAGTATCTTGGCACTGTTGTGCCGTATCGTGATAATTTTTACGCAGCGCTGAATTCTGCTGTGTTCAGTGATGGTTCATTTGTTTATATTCCGCCCGGAACCCGTTGTCCGATGGAGCTGTCTACTTATTTTCGCATTAATGCGCTCAATACAGGTCAATTCGAGCGAACTTTGATCATCGCTGATCGAGATAGTCACGTCAGTTATCTGGAGGGATGTACAGCGCCGATGCGTGATGAAAATCAATTGCATGC
>DCKN01000103.1 GCA_002320385.1 Proteobacteria bacterium UBA1673 | reverse complement strand
TCAACGGGGAATTGGTCTCGTGTTAGCACGACTATGCTGTGATTCTACTGGCGAAGTTTCATTTTATCTACGCTTCCTAGCGCGTTTTTTGTTGTTCTGCTAACCTAGGTTTGTCGTTTCTGTTGAAACATCATTTTAATCGCTTTTATTGTGCTTTATTATTTTTTCGAGCTGATGAATCTTCAGGCGCGCATCAATACTTTGTTGCGCTGATAGGTTTAGATTGATTAATGCTTGGTAGTCTGCGATTGCTTTTTCGTACAACTGCTTTTTAATCATTAAATGAGCGTGGCAGAGATAGGCATACTGTTTATCGGTAGTGGTTTGATTGATAATATTATCTAGGCATTGCTCTATTTTGATTAGGATATCTTTTTGTGATGTGACATCAATAAGATTGACGATGGATTGGTGATATGTGGTTGTCACTAATCCGGCAAAATGTTTTTCGATTTGCTTGGTGGCCGACGTGTAGTCGTTTTGTAAGATCAGGGCTTGGATATGTCGACTGGCTATGGTGGGCTCTTTGTTGATATGAGATGCTAATTGTTTGATATAAGCGCACGCTTCGGGTATTTGGTTTTTACTCATAAAGTCATCAATACATGCTTTATGTGCGCGAATTGTCCATACTCTTTTGTCATCGTAGCTCATTGAAGATCGTTGGTTTAGTAGCGCAATTAACTCATGATACTGTCCGCTGTTGAGTAGGCTATGACAGAGCTTTTCAAGCAGGAGTGGCTTTTTAAGATAGTGTTTATCTTGTTTGATAGTATTGATTGCTGATTTAGGTTGATTTTTCTCTTGATAGATTTTGGTTTGTAGATAATTACCAGCGGCCTTGATGTTTGTGTCAGCGGTGATGACTTCGCTGAGGTCATTTTGTGCTTGAGGTATTTGCTTGGCTTTAATTTCTGTGTAGACAGCCATCAGAAGATCAAGCTTGTGTTCTTCGGTTTGTGCAAGATAGTTTTGTTTGAATAGGGCCTCGGCCTGACTATATTCATCTTGGATGAAATGGATCAATGCTTTATTAATGGTGTCACGATATTTGAGCAAGGATTTTTGTTGTCGATATTTTCGCCAGTTACGCGGAGATGTCCTAATCAATGCGATTAATCTCAAGCAATAATAGAGCACTAAAAAACTGATGATGCTGAGAATAATACCCATGGCTAAATTGATGGTTATTTTACTTTGTTGGGTCAGAATGATGATACTGCCTTGGTGCACGTTGTAGTATTGTGCGATTAATGCAATGACTAAGATTAAAATGATGGATGTGACGATTTTTCTGAGCATAGGAGGCCTTTAGGTTTTTGCTGCTTGAACGTTGAGAAAAGAAAGCGGTTCTACTGTGGTGTGTTGCGGTTGGAGATCTGTTTTAACTGCTGATGATTGACTTGGTTTTGTGTCTAAATTTTGACTTTCGATTTTTTCTTTAGGTGGCCCCATATTGCTTACGGGATGTAGTTGATGAAGTACGTCTTGGCAGGCTTGTATCAAGGGTAAGTAGTCGGGTAGTTGGATGGCTATGGGCTGTTGTTTCACTTCATCAACCATCTCGATGAGTTGCGTCTGCATTTTAGGCTCTTGTATGTGGAATAAGATTTGTGCTTTGATTTGTGCGCAGAGATAATCGAAAGTTTTTTGGTCATTAAAGGTCGTTGCCATGGATGCCTGTTCGATCAGTAACTGCATTTCGTTATGGAAAAACTGTGCACCAAGTGTGTGGCGAAAGGTTTGGTACTGGGCGCTATCAATGGTATCGATACGAATGCTGTTGATGACCCACTCGTATAGCGCGTCAAATTGCTTGGCGATACTTTGTTGCCATTGTTGCCAGAATCCACCTGTTTTTTCTTTACTGGCTATATTATTCGTAGTGTCTGTGGCTGGTTCATCTTTTTGCTTGACCCGATCAATTTTTACCGGTGCAGTCAGTGCCTGGATGCTTGTTTGTAAGTGCTTCAATCGCTCTTGTGTGATTTGAAGATTTGGTTTTTGTATGGCATCTATTTTTTCACGAAGGGTTGCAATCGATCCAAGAAGTTTATTTTCAACATCATCGATGAGCCTGGCCCGTTTAATCGGTTGAATTGACAGTTTTAGCCACGCATCAGCGCTGCTTGGGTCTTGTTGATTACTCAGTTGTTGGTGGCTGATACGTATCGATACGATCGCTTGGTTGATTTGATCAATGGCGTCCATTGCTTCAGCCATGTGTAGGGCGTTGTGGACGTCTTGTGCGACAAAGTGTGCTGGATCGACTGGTTGGGCGTGCTCTTCGTTGCTTGTACCATTTGCTTGCGTTGGGGGATTGCCGTGTGGTGTTTCTTCAATTTGCTTGCCGTTGGACTCTGTATCGTCATGCTTTTTCTTGAGTAACGTGTGTGATGCACTTTTTTCTGTGGTTGTAGTCGGTTGCGCAGGTTTCTCTGGCAAGGTATCAAGCTCAGACAACCAGTTAAAAAAACCAAGGCCAATAATTGTGACTGCTACGATGACAATAAGGAGTATGATGATTCGAACGCGTTGATTGGCAGGTGCTTTGTGTTTTTTTGTCGGTGCGGCTTGTGTTACGCTCGTTTTCCCCGAGTTAGTTTTGTGATTGTTTTCAGGTCGCTTTGTATTCATGCCGATCTCCGAGTGTAGTCGTTAGTGATGGTTTTCATGAGTTGCTCGGGACTATTGTCGTTGCTGAGTAAAACTTGTTGAAAACCGTGCTTGCGGGCAAGCGTTTGCATGGCGCTTGTGGTCACGACTAAAGTTGCCTGCATAAGATGATTGCAATAGTGTGTTTGTAGGCAACGTAGTAGATGACAAAAGCCGTTTTGGCTGTGTATGGTTACGTAATGATAAGCGATGTTGTTAGCATTAATTTGTTCAACCCACTCAGTTTCGTTCACTGGCTGTTGTTGATATGTTGGGATATGGCATACTTCGTGTCCACGCTTTCGTAATTCCCGCGTTAGTATCTGTGGTGCTGATGATTCCGAGAATAGAAGTATTTTTTTGGATTCGCCTGATTGCACATGCGCAAGCTTCAGGATGCCATTGATGTTGAATTCATGCGCTGGCATGGCGTCAACAAATAGTCCCTGGTCTTCCAGTTTTTGAGCTGTTCCGGGCCCAACAGTGATGATTGTCTGGCAATCAAGACACGATTTAAGTAGTTGGCTGTTGTGGGCGATGCTGTGCTGGCTCAGGAATATCCAAATGTCTGCATCATAGCAAACTTTGTGCTTCATGCGGCTTATTTTTTTAGGCACAATATCCAGTAATGGTTGATGGTGGCAAGTTCCACCAGCTTGGGTCAGTGTGTTCAGCAGCGTGTCGCTGCCTTGCGTGTGGGTGATGAGTACTTGGCATGCATCTAACTGCAATGAGACACGATCCGATGTGGTGGAAGGTATTGTGTTGGTATGTCCTTCCATAGATAACTCGCGATTATTTTTTCTTCGGGTACTCTGCGATTGACTTACCTGTGTTTTCGACATCTTGACCAAAACCACTGATGGTATTTTGGCAAGCACACAAGCTTAGAATGAGTAGGCCGCTAAGACACATGGACTTGATTTGTTGTGTGTGCATTTTCTCTCCTGATCGCATTTCTATCTATCTCAGTATACGCATTTATGTCTGGAATGCAAGCGCCGTGATGGGCATGGCTTATTGATAAGTAACCACGGAGAATAGCGGTGATTTTCTATGAATATTAGATTGATTTTGGTAACATTTGACTGATGAAAAGGCTTTTTTCCCCAAGCAGTTGTTTGAGTACGCGGGCAAAAATATGCTTACTGATGCTTTGTACTTCTGGCGTGTCTAACTTTCCTTCGGCGAGACTGAGTAGATGTTCGCGCGCATATCGTTGGCTGCTGGCTGTTACGCTGGGCTTGAGGCCGCGTTCATTATCAAAGCTAAACCATGATGCGTCGTGATCGTGAATGATCTCGTAGTTTGGGCTGTAGCCAAGTAAGTTTTGTAAATGATATTCAAAGGTGCGTACAATGAGTGCTAAGTCTTGTCGAAGACTCAGTTGTTTGATGCAGGCTTGGTATAGGCTGAATAGTTCAGGGGACGCTTGATTGGCTTGACAAAGTTTGTATACCAGCTCATTGATATAGAGTCCAGCGAATACGTAGTTTCCGTGCAGTGGTGCGATGCACTGGGACCCTTCCACTTGCTTTAACTGGCTCATTTGTCCACGTACCAAGACTTGGCATGAGAGCGGATTAAACAGTTGTAGGAGTTCGCGTTTTTTCTTAGATTGGTGGGTTATACTGGGTAATAGGCCATGCTCAGCTGTGAAAAGATGGACAATCCATTTTTTTTCTAGATAAGGGCGTTGATGGATGAGAAATGCATCGATAAAGGGTTGTTGTTGGCTTTTTAGATGTGCTTTCATGCGTTGATTACTTTTGTGAAGGATTATGTGACGAGTCGGCTGGTGAGCTTGAGGAGCTGCGAACTTTCAGTTTTGTAGACATAACCATCATGTGTTTGTTTCCTGTTTGATCATACCATGTTTATTTTGATTTTTCTTGGTTGTTGGTGACTTGCTTGATTGCGGTGTTGCCAACGACGATCCAAGTTGCTTGACCTCTAAGTATTTGTGTTGCCAAGCGGTTATTTGCTTTGACATAGGTTGTCCATTGCAGCTTCAATGGTGGGAAATTGGAAGCTTGTTTTTGCGTCTAGCAATCGCTTGGGAAAGACTTTGCGACTGTCGACTACCAGGGTTGCCATCTCGCCTAAGGTATTGGTTAAAGACCAAGCAGGCACACGCAACCATAAGGGTCTGTTGCAAGCTTTGGCTAAGGCTTGCATCAAGGTGCTGTAAGGCACTGGATTTGGTGCGCACAGATTATAGATGCCTTGGTAGCTGCTATGCATCAGCATGTTGCCAATGATGTTGGTAAAATCGCTGTGATGAATCCAGCTAAAATATTGTTTGCCGTCACCGATGATCGCCCCGGCACAACACTTAGTCGCTAAGAGGAGTGGTTGTAGGGGCGGGTGACTGGCGGCGAGTACAGGCGCAAGCCGTGCGATGATCACCCGCATCGAGGTTGATTTTAGTGGTTGCACCGTCGCTTCCCAGTCTTTCGATAGCTGTGCTAAAAAGTGATCCCCGTTTTTATCTGTTTCACTGCATTGTTCGCTGGGCATATCGTAATAATCGATGCCACTGATTTGTAGCATGAGCTCAGGTTTCTTCTCAAGTTGACACAGCCATTTGACCAGCGCTTGACTGGGTTTGATGCGACTATCACGGATGGCTTGTTTGGCGCTTTTACTCCAGTAGCGGGCAATGGATAGGCCGCAGAGATTGATTACTGCATCAATGGGCTTATCTTGAGGCGGTAACTGAACGTTATCGCCGTCCCAATACACCACTTTTACACCTGTGGGGGCATCGACGCGTTCGGGGTGGCGAGATAGTAGGGTGATACTATGCTGTGCCTGAACAAGGCTTTTGATGAGGTAGGATCCTAAAAATCCACTACCGCCTGCGATTAAGATATGCATGTGCATGTCTGTATTGGGCTTGTTAATAGTGTAGGCAAATTCGAAATCGTTTGCAATCTTTGCTGCCGTCTCCTGATTGGTCTGTGCATGTGATGATCTTGACCACTTTGAGCTAATCAGTCTTTAGGATGGCAGTTTCATTTGGGTTAATAATGCGTTTTTCTCTGTGGACGTATGCGTTGTGATTTCTTGGTGTGTATCTTTGATCATGCGCTTGTTTCTGGAGTCTGGATGGCATTCACTTTGTTTTTCCATGGGCTTGGAGGATTCGCTCGCGATGAGGATGATTGATTTTTAGGCAGTCCCAAACGCGTTCTTGGACGGATGATTTAGGGTTTTGGTGTGTTTTGGTTTGCAGGCCGGTTCATCGCGCTGATTGGGAAGCTGATTATACGACAGCGGTGATGCTGGCTGGTTATTGTAGCGGTGTTGTGTGTTGATTTTTGATAGCGTTTAGGAAATGCAATGATTTTTCCTTTTGCGGTTTTTGCTGCTTTGATGCCGGTGCTGGTTTGTGGCCTAGGGATTTGTAAGGGCTCTAGCTTGCTGGGTTTTGACCGTATTGGTGCGGGAATGCTATTTCGTGTGCCAGCAAAAAATGCTTTGGTTTGTTGATGGCTATCGTGTATGGATTGACTGATCATTTCCAGGTTTCGTTGCTGGTGCTTTTGTTTCATATGATTGGGGTCATCAAGAAAATTGGTATCGAGACGATCTAGTTTATGGATCAGTGCTTGGGTGTGTGCCAGTCGATTATTGATATTTTCTGCCAATACTTGATCTTGATGACGTAAGACGCTCACTGCTTGCTGGCATTGTTGTAGGCGTTCACAGAGGATGCCGAGTTCTGTTTGGAATTCGCAATAGGCAAGGCTATCATTGGGATTGGCTTGAAGTTTTTTAGCAGCGGCAAGGCTGCGTGTTTCACTGCGTTGACATTGATCAATGGCGGAATGGAAGGGCTGGCTAGATAGGCTCATGATGTACTTTTGCTGTGCGAAGTTCTGCCTATAGACTGATTTTTATGTTCTTGCAGGATTTTTTGTTCGATACTTGTTTTTTGCGCAGTGCTTGTGCGGATGCGCCATCAACGCTCTGGTGGGTGTTTAGATTATCTGGCAATAGTCTGTTGGGTGGGGTTATTTAATTTGATGGTCTCCTGATCAATCATGACTTCACTGTGCATGGCTTTGTGCACCAATAAAAACTGTTTTAGCCATGTTTTTTGTTGTATTCGATGGTCATAGGCTGTACCAA
>DCKN01000026.1 GCA_002320385.1 Proteobacteria bacterium UBA1673 | reverse complement strand
AAGGCGCAGCTTGCTGTAAGCGTTACCGGCATTGCGAGCAGTAGAGGATCGACGCCTGACCGCTGGGCGAATGCTGTGATAATGGGCACAAATGTTGCTGTGGTTGCGGTATTACTTGTCATCTCAGTAAGCAATGAGATGGATGCTGAAAATAATAATATCAGTTCGTTAATCTGTAAATTTTCTAGCATACTGAGCTTCATCCCCAACCAGGATGCTAAATCAGTGCTTGATACGGCAGATGCTAGGGATAAACCTCCACCCAAGAGAATTAACACGCCCCAAGGCAGTTCATTCGTATCTTCCCAGCTTAACAGTCGATTATCATTTGAGCATGTTGTGTCACCTGATGGTATGAGAAATAATGCTATTGCACCGATGATTCCTATGGATGCATCATTTATTGGCGCAAGTATGTGAATTTTGTTAAGTAATGGTCTCGTCATCCAGCCAAGTGCAACCGCTAGGAAAACCATACTGACTCGTTTTTCTGGTGTAGATATTAGTCCCATCTTATTCAGATCGTCTTGCATGCTTTCTTGACTTTGAGGGAGGATCAGAAATTTTGGATTGACGCACTCTCTAAAGATCACGTGCGTCAATATGAACCAGGTGATGGGGATAAGTGTCAACACGCATGGTAGTGCGATGCTCATCCAGCTGATGAAGCTAATTTCAATATTATAGGGTTGATTAGTAAGGAATTCTACTAGGAATGCATTCGGTGCGGTTCCTACGATAGTTCCGATACCACCAATTGATGCTGAGTAGGCAATGCCCAGCATCATTGCCGTTCCAATGGGGTTGTTATCTGGTGGAAGATGATGTTTTTTACTCAGTGTTTCAATGAGAGAACTTGCGATGGTTAGCATGAGTAGTGTTGATGCGGTATTGCTAATCCACATGCTTAGGCAGGCTACTGTAATCATGAACCCTAAGATCACGCGGTCTATTTTTTTTCCGCATTTGGTTGCAACAGTTAGCGCGATTCTTCGGTGTAGCTGCCATTTTTGAAGTGCGCTTGCGATTATAAATCCCCCTAGTAAAAGAAATACGACTGGAGAGGCATAGGGCTCTGAGGCTGATTTGGCATCTGTGATATGTAGAAGTGGGAAGGCAATCAAAGGAATTAGCGCGGTTGCACTGATGTGTATGGTCGAAAAAATCCACCAGAAAGCCATTAATAACGTGATGCCAATCAGTCGCCATCCTTGTAATGATAGCCCTTCGGGTGCAGCAGTAAAAAGTGGTACTATCACTGCTATTAACCCCATGATCAATCCGAATAACTCCAATGATGAGTAGGTGCGTTGTGGTTTTGTGTCATTCACTGTGTGTAAGGCATTAATAGATTATTATTTGTACCATGTTACTGACGATTAGATCCAGTGGTATGTTAAGGATTATCTTTATTTTTACATTTTGTTGATATCAAAAATGAACTTGCTTTCCTAATAAACTTGTTGAATGTGTCATGCTTTAGCCAGTTACTTTTTGATACAAGCTGATAAAGTCCGTCATGGGGTCGAAGTGGTATTGTTCAATAAATTCTTGTCGCTCAAGGTGCCATAGTTTGTGCAATGGTTGATATCTTGCATATTTGCCTTCAAGTGGTAAAAATCCACATCCTGGAACATACCAAGGCTTAGCGCCGCCTGTGTAATGAATGATTTTTACATTGTTTTCATGGGGATTGAAATAGGTTTTAAACAAATTTTTTCTCGCATTCAAAGTGTATGGTAGTATGCTTGTCCGTTCAAATTTGAAGCATTCATTGATGATATCCTGGTCCCAAAGTTTTTTGTGTTTGGCTTGTACATTGAGATCGATTTTGTTGACTAAACGTTGATATGTTTGCTCATTTAACAAGGGTTGTCTTACTGAGAAAACACCAGTATTAAAATAGCTTAGCGGTCTTAGTGGGTATGGTACTGAATGAATCATTTTCTTAGGGTATTTGATTTCATAGTCTAGACATGCTGCAAACCCAGTCTTCACATTTAAAATATCATCGATTGGACCTAAGCATAACATATCGCAATCTAAGAAAATGACTTGGTCATAGTTGTATTCTTTGAAAGGTAGTAAACACATGTAGTGAGCATCTTTTTTACAAAATTTTGGGTCAGTGATCAATTCAAAAATTAAATCTGGGTAGACAGTTCTCAATTGCTGCATTGACTGTTCAGATAAGTCGTCTCTGTGATAGATCTTGAATGGGTGCTTCCAAGCTGAATGATGCTTTTTGAAACTATGTAAGAAAACGAGTAATCCTGGGAGGTATCGATCGTTGCAGACGGAAGTTAGTAGTATCATAAAATTTCCTGGCTATTTGAGTTACAAGACTATATTATCAATGCTAATGAGTTTAATACAAAGCAGTTGCAAATGAAACATATTTTAATTACCGGTGGGGCTGGTTTTATCGGTTCGCATCTTACCGCCTTTTTACTGAATCAGGGTTGCCAGGTCACTGTGTTGGATAATCTGCAAACAGGGTCTTTGTTAAACTTGGATTTTTGTAAGCATCATCCGGGATTTGAGTTTATACGACAAGATATTTGTGAGCCAATTGATTTAAACGTTGATGAAATTTATCACTTAGCTTGCCCGGCGTCTCCGCTTCATTATCAAGCGGATCCGGTTAAGACCACTAAAACGTGTGTCTTGGGGGCGCTCAATGTTCTAGAGATGGCTAAGAAGAACCAATGTAGGATTTTAACTGCGTCTACTAGCGAGGTTTATGGTGATCCTTTGGTTCATCCGCAAGTTGAAAATGATTGGGGCAATGTCAATCCAGTGGGTATTCGTTCTTGTTATGATGAAGGCAAGCGATGTGCAGAGACTCTATTTATGGATTATCACCGCTACTATGACGTTGATGTTGTTATTGCACGAATATTCAATACCTACGGCCCGAGAATGAGTCTGGATGATGGTAGGGTCATTCCTAATTTCATTGCTCAAGCGTTAAAAAACGAGCCATTGACACTGTATGGTGACGGTTCCCAGACACGGTCTTTGTGTTACGTTGATGATATGATTCGGGGGCTTACTGGAATGATGGCGTTGGCTAAGCCAATAACGGGTCCTTTTAATGTTGGTAATCCTGATGAATGTACCGTTAAACAAATCGCTGAAACCATTCTGTCTTTGACGCGCTCAAAAAGTAATATGATCAATAAGCCGTTGCCACAAGATGACCCGATGAGACGGTGTCCAGATATCACTAGATTCAGTCAACTAACTGGGTTTAAGCCATCGGTTTCACTGGAGGCTGGTTTAAAGCGTACGATTGCTTATTTTGAAGCAAAATTATGTGAATATGCTGGTGCTAGCTGAATAACCGAGTAACTCTGAATGTGTTGATTCATCCGATATCGGGCTTTTGCTTGCTTGAGTCGGTTGATCCGGTATGTCATTTATTCATTAGACCAATTATCGAGACCTAATGATGCGATGAAGATTTTGACTTGCGGTGGTTGATCGAGTCATTCACTCGCTGTATCTGTGCCTAAAATGGTTGTATTCGTCTACAACCGTACGTTTTGGGCAGTCAAGGTCATGATCATTAATGAGTCCAGCTGCCTGCATGAATGCATAGGCGCTGGTCTCTCCGATGAAGCGCCAGTTTAATCGCTTGAGGGCTTTGACCATTTGTTTGGCTTCTTTTGGCGGCGCTGATTGTGGTTGTGTTTCTTCCATGGGTTGAAATTGCCAGATGAAGTCTGAAAATGATGTGTGCTCTTGTGCGATATTAATTGCAATGGCTGCATTGTGTATGATGGCACGTATTTTTATCTGGTTACGGATGATGTCCCTGTTTTGACACAGCCGACGCACATCGTTTTCATCGTATTGAGCGACGATATGATAATCAAAATGAGCAAAAGCTAGTCTTATTGCTGTTCGTTTCGCAAGAATTGTTCGCCAACTCAGCCCAGCTTGCAAACATTCAAGACATAATTTTTCAAAAAGTTTACTGCACTGTTTAACTGCGAAGCCCCATTCGTGGTCATGATAATGTTTGAGTTGATGCGATTGATGTTTCCAAATACAATTTGAGGTGGTACTCGGTGTTAGCATGTTTTTGTTGTGTGACTTTGTGTTCTCGTAGCATACAATAAATTGCTTTGATTATGAATATACGTTGATTATTTCTTTTAATTTGGTTATAATGTTGCCGATGTCGTGTTAGTCAGCGGCAGGAAAAGCTACAATGAACGACATTCTCAGTTGGTTTCATACTCAAAATATGTTTCAGGTTGATTTCAGTAAGAGTTCTTGATGCTTTGTGAAGAAAACTATTAGTGACACAATTAGAACTCTAGGAAACTGTCTATGAAATCATTTGCCTCTATGGCACTGCCAGATGTGCTGGTCGATAGCTTAAGTCGTATGGACTTCCAACAACCAACGCCTATTCAAGCTGAAGCGATACCGATTGCATTAAGTGGTCGTGACGTGCTTGGGTCTGCTCAAACCGGCACGGGGAAAACTGCAGCATTTTTAATACCTCTTTTAGCGCATCTGCTCAAACCAGAACAGCGTAATGCGTCTGCACTTGTGATTGCGCCAACTCGCGAGCTTGCTCAACAAGTAACTCAACAGGCGCACAAACTGATTGGGCGCCGAACATCAATGTCTACTGCGCTCTTGATGGGTGGTGACTCTATGGTGAAGCAACTTAAGCAGTTAAAAGCGAACCCTAGTTTGATTGTAGGAACACCGGGTCGTTTGAATGATCATCTCCGGCAAGGTACGTTAAAACTTTCGTCGTGTAACTTTTTAGTGCTTGATGAAACCGATCGTATGTTGGATATGGGGTTTAGTGTGCAGCTAAAAACTATTTTGAATAAGCTTAATTCCGAGCGTCAAACGCTGCTATTTTCTGCAACTTTACCAAACAATACAAAGCAGATTTCTGATCAATATTTACGTGATCCTGTTCGTGTTAAGATGGCCGTTGATAATAAACCAGTTGAGAAAATCACTCAGGAGACGATGGAGATTGATCATAAGGATAAATATAAGATCTTGTGCGAGCAACTGAAACAGCGTGAAGGGACTGTTATCGTCTTCATGAACTCTAAATTTGCAACTGAGCGGATGGCAAAGCAGCTTGGGCGAGATGGTTTTCGCAGCGATGCGATTCATGGGGACCTAAGACAAAGCCGTAGGACTCGGGTGATTGAGTCGTTTAGAAATATGAAATTTCGTGTCTTAGTTGCTACCGACGTGGCTGCAAGGGGATTGGATATTGGGCATGTCGCGCATGTTATCAACTTTGACTTGCCGCAAGCCCCAGAAGATTATATTCACCGTATTGGTCGAACAGCAAGAGCGGGTTCAACCGGATCTGCTTTGAATTTTATTTCCTCAATGGATAAAAGAAAATGGTATGATATTCAGGCATTAATTAATCCTGGGAAAATGCCCAAGCCTGATTTTGCGCGAAAGAAATCGTCTTCGAGGCATGGTGATCGCTCGAGATCAATGTCAGCATCTAAAGGATCGCGGAAGTCTTTTGCCTCTGATCGTGATGATCAATCAAAATTTAATTCGGATCGTCGATTTCAGAGACGATCTGATGACTATGGCGGCAACAGCCAATCAAAATTTAATTCAGATCATCGTACTCACCGAAGAGCTGATGCTTCGTCGCATCGATCCGGTGATCATAATCGACCTAAAAGAAGGTCTGATTATCAACCTTATTCAGGTAATCAATCAAAATTCCTCAAACCATCTGGCGCAAATAGTGTGTTTACACTCGATAAAGCGTCGGAGACTATTGATGGTGTACGCGTGAATTATCAATCTCGCCAGGGGGATCATGGTCAGAGATCGGTGGGTCAGAAGAAGTCTTTTACACGTCAAAAAGAGGGCAATCGCTGGTCGAGTCAGCAAGACGGTCGACGATCATCTGCAAAGGATGTTGATGGTAACAAGCGTCAGCGATGGCAGGGTGATCAGAGTTTTTCTAGAGGCCAATCTGATAAAAAACGTGGACAGTTCAGTAAGGAAGGGACTAAACGTATTTCAGGTGCGAAGTCAAAGCCTCAAAAAACTTTTAAACGTGCCAAACAACCGAGTGTAGCTGAAGCCTAGTTGCCAATAAGACAATCATGCTGAGGTATTGTTCCTGATTGCTAATCACGCTAATTAATGATTTTAGAAGTGGATGATTTGGATGCGTACCAATTACCATTTTGGTCGATTGGTTGTACTGATTTTCAGTGTGTGCGTGTGCGTTGATTTTACGATTGTGCGCTCGTCTTTCTCAAGTCAATAGGTTTCTAGTTGAGATCATCAGTGTGTATGTTTTTCGTGCGTATATGCTATTATTGTACTATAAAAGTCTTATGGTAAAACAATCTGATGATTACGGCCAAACGGCATTAGGGAGCGGCTATGAATGATACTTTAAATTTGAAAAACATCGCAGTTATTGGCGTTGGTGGCGCTATTGGGCGCGCAGTTGCTGAACACTATGCAGGACATTCAGGTGTTGAAAGAATTATTACATTCTCAAGATCTCGCCAAAATTTTACTGATAAGCGTATTGTGAATCATACATTGAATTACTACGATGAGACTCATTTGGTCCAAGCTGCCAACCGTTTGGATCATTTTGAGGGTATGGACGCTATTTTTGTTACTACTGGTGTCTTGCATAATGACGACGTTGTGCCAGAAAAATCATTGAAAGAGCTGACGATGCATAATTTTGAGACTTTATTCAGAATTGATACCATTGTACCTGCGTTATTAGTCAAACATTTTTCTCCTAAATTACACAAAAATAGACCTGCTATAATGGTAGTTTTGACCGCTAGGGTGGGTAGTATCAGTGATAATCGTTTTGGTGGGTGGTATGCGTACCGTTGCGCGAAAGCAGCATTGAATATGTTTGTTAAAAATGCTTCGATAGAAATTAAGCGTCGTTATCGGCATCAAATGATTGTAGCGATGCATCCAGGTACGGTTGATTCACCTTTATCAGAGCCTTATAAAGCTAATTTGGACCCGAGTAAAGTTTTTTCTCCGGCGGTTTCGGCGGCACATCTAGCAAAGTCTATTGCTGGCTTGTCGCTGGAAGATTCTGGGAAAATTATCGCTTGGGATGGAGAAGAGATCGACCCATAGGTTATCATTTGATTCTGCTACCTATGATAACTTGTAGGATTATGCTGTCTCTAGGATACTTAGACTGTGTTGAAAAGATCCTTTTTGTTGTATGATCGAGGTTTAAATAATGAGTTTGATATGACCACTTTACGCTATATTCACCATGATCAACTTTCAGAGTCAATCAGCTGTCTGGATGGCCTTACATCCGGTGATATCGTCTTGATGATCGAGAGTCGTTCTGAGTTTACGCGTGTGAAGCATCACAAGAAAAAAATAGCGTTTTGGATTTCTGCGATGCGTCACTTTGCTGACTCATTGCGGAAAAAAGGTCATGAGGTGTTGTATCATTCGTTAGATCATGCGCAATCAGCTGATGCGTTTTTACCTGAAATAAGTCGCATTGTGCAAGATAAAAATATGAGCGAAGTTGTTTTCACTGAGCCAAGCGATTATCTAACTCTACAAAAAATTCTTTCATGGAAAGCGGATGTGTCGGTTACTGTGACCATGCGGCCTGACAATCGGTTTTTATGTTCGCAAGATGAATTTAAGACATGGGCTGGTTCAAAAAAACAATTAAGGATGGAGTTTTTTTATCGTGAAATGCGCAAACGCCATGCGATTCTTATGGACAAAGATCAGCCTATTGGTGGACAATGGAATTTTGACAGCGAAAACCGTAAGCCGCCAAAGTCAGGTTTAACCATTCCAGCGCCATTCTCTCAACCCGTTGACGATATTAGTGAGCAGGCTTGTCGTGTTGCTAATGCTGAATTTCCTGATCACTTTGGTTCTGTAGCGCCTTTTTATTTTGCCGTCACTCGCGCACAAGCATTGGATGCGCTTTCAAGTTTTATTAAGCAGAGACTTGAGAACTTTGGTCATTACCAAGATGCGATGATTGAGAACGAGCCGTGGATGTATCACAGTCATATTAGCTTTTACCTCAATACAGGACTCTTGTTGCCATTGGAGTGTATCCGTGCAGCAGAGCATGCTTATGAGCATTCAGGGGCGCCGCTAAACGCTGTTGAGGGCTTTATTCGTCAAATTTTGGGTTGGAGAGAGTTTGTTAGAGGCATTTATTGGTTGAAAATGCCTGATTATGCTGAGGAGAATTTTCTTGAAGCTAAGCGTGATTTGCCTGCGTTTTACTGGACAGGTGCCACGAAGATGAATTGCTTGAAGCAATGTGTGACCGAGACGCATGATCATGCCTATGCGCATCATATTCAAAGATTGATGGTTCTTGGTAATTTTGCATTGATCGCAGGATTACACCCTGATGCAGTGAACGAATGGTATCATATTGTTTATGCTGATGCTTATCAATGGGTTGAGTTGCCAAATGTAACAGGAATGATTTTGTTTGCTGATGGTGGGTTTCTCGGTTCCAAGCCGTATGCTGCAAGTGGTGCGTATATCAATAAAATGTCTGATTATTGTAAAAATTGCCACTACAATGTAAAAGACAAGGAGGGTGAAACAGCCTGTCCATTTAATTATTTGTACTGGGATTTCCTTGAGAGGAACTATGATAAGTTACACAAAAATCAGCGTATGAGTATGATTTATAGCACTTTGAGACGAATGAGTCCTGAAAAGCGTAAGCAGATTGCTGATGATAGTCAACGGTTTTTAGAACAGCTTTCGATGGGTGATTTTGACTGATGCGCACGTTTATATAGGAGTGAATATGACCCTTAATTCAATGCCAAGTATATGTGTTGTAGATATTGGTTCACCTCGACTCGGTAACCTGGGGTGGTATCTCTATGATGCCTTTCGCGATGTCAGTTACTCAGGTGATGATCTTGACGAAATGATTGTACCATTGCAACAAGTATTACAGAAAAGTTCGGTTCTATTGGGTTTAGAGGCGCCTTTATTCGTACCGGTTCGTGCTGATTTAATGTTAGCAACTAAGGCAAGAGCTGGTGAAAGTCCTCGGCCATGGTCTGCGGGTGCCGGCGCACAAGTATTGGCAATGAATTTGCCCATCATGACTTATCTATTTCAACGTTTGCGTCATGATCAGTGCTCGTTCACGATGGATGCCAATATTTTTTCTGGACATGCTGGTGAGATATTGGTGTTTGAGGCATTAGTGAGTGGTGCTGATAAGGGCCAATCACACATTGAAGATGCTCAGATTATGGTCCGATACTGTCATACTTACACAAAGCAGTATCAATTACCGCCGAGTATCTTACAGAGTGAGAAAAATGTGTCTTATATGAATCTTGTTGCTTGTGCATTATTGTTTACAGGTCATCTGCAATCATCTGATAACTTGTCGATACCTTCTCCCATTTATAGGCCTTCAGAATGAGTGTTAAGAAGCAGCATTTGCCTCAAAAAATTTGTGTGGTGTGTCAACGTCCATTCACGTGGCGCAAAAAATGGGCAAAGGTTTGGGACCAGGTCAAATATTGCTCTGAACGTTGTCGTCGTGCAGCGCGATCACTCGCTCATCGGAAGAAACATCATCATTAAGCACGGATTCACTGTTCAAATGAAATTTTTATTTGTATCGTGCTATTCATGGGTGAAGCATTGATTTTCTCTCCCTAATGTGTATTGACCGATGTGACCTGTGTTATAATACACTAAATAGTAGGAATGATATGGTTTACTTACTGGCATGGCTTGGTGTTATCCCTTTTGTGTTGTTACTTTGTGTATCGCAGTTTTATCCTGCATGGGGACCCCAGTGTGCTCGTGCTCTTAATATTTATGCATCGATGATCGCATGTTTCATGGCGGGTAGTCATTGGGGAATCGTTCATGGTACAGCTTCTGGTTGGCCATGGTTGATACTATCCAACTGTATTGCACTTATGAGTTGTATCGCACTGTGGCTAGATAATCATATCGGGCTTCTGATTAGTGGGGGGTGTCTTGGTGTATTGCTTTTAGCTGACTATGGCCAGTTACAGCGACATTGGATTACATTGTCTTACTGGTATTTACGTTTGATGATTACCTCAGTGGTATTAATACTCCTGTGTCTATATGGATTGTTACGATGAGTGGTGAGCGCGAAACAGTTGTGGTTGTTTGGTTGAAGCGTGACCTACGTTTATCTGATCATGCCGCTTTTGACGCGGCTATTGCAACAAAAATGCCGGTTCTTCCTTTGTTTGTGGTTGAAACTGAGTACTGGAATCAGCCGTTTGCTTCGAGGCGACACTGGTGTTTTATTCGTGATTGTTTAGAGGATTTAGATAAACGTTGTCGTGCGCTCGGCCAGTCTTTGGTCGTGTGGCAGGCATCTGACGCTGTCACTGCTTTGTCTGCTATTGCAGAGAAAGTATCAATTGCTCATATTTTTTCGCATGAAGAAACCGGTAATGACTGGACTTATCAACGTGATTGTCGTGTGCATGCGTGGTGTAGGCAGATATCAGTGCCATTCACGGAGTTTCCTAACAATGGTGTTGTCCGACGATTGAAAAGTAGGGATCATTGGTCTGGAGTGCGCAATGCGCGATTGTCCAAAGCACTTTTTCCGGTGCCAGAGAGTCTTTGTCCGGTATCGACCATTCGATCTCACGTCCTTCCCAGCAAGCAATCATCAATATTTGGCTCAGCGTTGCATGGGGTGGTGCAACAAGGTGGTCGGTGGCATGCTGAAAACACCCTCAAAAAGTTTTTACAGGTGCATGCAAAAGATTATTTGTATCATCTATCAGCGCCTGGGGATTCAGAAATCACTTGTTCTCGATTGTCAACGTTTCTTGCCTACGGGGTGTTTTCAGCTCGAGAGGTTATTCATGCATTGGACGCTCGAGTGCTTGCGCTTTCTCCCTCTGATAAAAAATCGTGGTCTCGGTCATTGTCAGCATTTCGGTCACGACTTTCTTGGCGTGATCATTTTATTCAAAAAATTGAAGATCAACCATCAATAGAGTATCGCTGTATGCATCCAGGTTTTGAAAAAATGCGTCAAAGGCCGGGTAATCAGTTGTGGTTGCAAGCATGGGAATCTGGCCATACGGGCTATCCTTTTATTGATGCCTGTATGCGTAATTTAAACTATCACGGTTGGATTACTTTTAGAATGCGAGCGATGTTGGTGAGTTTTGCGAGCTATCATCTTTGGCTTGATTGGCGTGATACGGGTTATCACTTGGCGCGTACATTCACTGATTATGAGCCTGGGATTCACTATAGTCAGCTGCAAATGCAATCTGGGGTCACTGGGATTAATGCCTTAAGAATTTACAATCCGATTAAACAATCTCAGGAGCATGATCCTGATGGTGTGTTTATCAAAAAGTGGGTTCCTGAACTTGCCGCTTGTCCGAAAGAATATATTCACGAGCCCTGGACTATTCCCCCCTTGTTGCAAAATGAATGTGGTATTGCGCTTGGACAAGATTATCCGATGCCAGTTGTTGATCATCAAGCGGCGATTACGCATGCGCGTGAGCGGATTGCTGTGGTTAGAAAGCAGTTAGATTTTAAACGCCAGGCTGGTCAAGTCTACCAAAAACTTGGTAGCCGACGACCGCCGCCGAGTCGTAGGAAAAAAAAGAAAGATAATGGGCCTCAATCACAATTACAAATGGATCTTGATGCTTAGCATTGAGCGTTGATAGATTAGGTTAATCATACAACTGCGTATATTTATCTTTCCGGTGTTCTTGGGATCGGGAATTGTGTCAGAATTTTACTATTTCGTAGTACTTTGTCATTGATCAGATCAAATGGGGTTTTTCGATCGTAGTTGGTTATGCTGGGGTCAGCGCCAAGTTCGATTAGCCGGGTCATCAGCATATCTTTATTGTTCTTGCATGCATAATGCAAAATCGTCCAGCCATCAGAAAGCGGACTATTCAAAATATTTTGAGCTTGATTTAATAATTCGCATTGATCCAATAATTGAATAAAAAGATGATCAGTATGATTGGTGATAAGTTGGCATAGTAGCTGTTGGATCAACTGAGGTTGTTTTGTAATGATGTGATGTGTATATTTGCAATTAAGATTTTGTAAAATATATTGTTTTTTTATGTAACGTGCGAGGTTTGTTAATCTTTTACTTTGCATAATCTGGCAGTATGTGTCCAAATTCATTTTGGTCGGTGCTATTTCAAGTGAAATGGGATTTAATCCTTTTTCACTTAGAATGGAATTCACGAGTGTCACTGCGCTGACTGTGTTATTCGATGCGAAAGGTTTGATTCTAAGGATTTCTCTGTAGGCGTGTGCGCAGATAATGAATAAATCTTCCTGTTGTTCGTCCATATGTTGTAGTTTTTTTTGTAATAGAGTGATTTGATCACATATGTCATCAGCGAAAGTATGTAGATGAGCAACAGTGTTGATGAGTGCTCTTGTGGGGGCTGTTAAGCGGTTTAAATCTTCAAAACTTCTTCCAAGTCCTTGAAATGGTAGGCATAGACTTTTAATATTTTCGGGTCGTTGAATCTGAAAATTTGCCTGAATTTTCACAATATTGGGTGGTAGTTTCGTATTTAATGCGCTTTTGTGTCTCACAATGTATAAGAGTATGTAGCGGGTAAGTTCGTGCGAATGATCGCGAAGGATGGGATTGAGTCGAATGATCACCTTTAGGATTTCAATCAAAGTATCCTTGTTGTTTTCTTGTAGATCTGGGTGATTAAGACAATAACGAAGTGCATCGACGGCATTGGTCTGCATACAACTTTTGGACATCAATCGTGTGGGGGTTTTTTCGTTAAAATACGTTGGTAGAAAATGCCACTGGAGAATGTCACTGTTGGATCTTCTTAGCTTGCTACTGAGTTTCTCCGTTTCCCTATCTTGTTGTAGTTGTTTGAGGAGGGTGTCGTCTGGGCGCAAGAAATAAAGGCTGCTGTGTGATTCGCCAGTATCTTCGCTGTTCCATGTGCTCGGTTGTCGTTTTAGAAGCGGCTGTATTGGCACATTTATGTGCTGCTTGGGTCCAAGTGCTTTGTCTTCTTGGTCTAGCTTCATTAGCAGCATTGTGTAAGTTAGGGTAAACATTGTCATAGTGTTTGGTAAAACTTCCACACAGTAATGATTTTTTTAGATGCTGTCAATCCGCAGAGGGTCATTTATGAGATCTGGGTTTGGTTTGTTTTGTCATTTAGAGTGCTTGAGCGACTGCTGTGACTATGTTATGCTTGCATCATGGTTACACGACGAATTCAGCACAAACAATTAAAATCCAAACGTAAGATTTTGGGGCGGTTGCGTTGTGCTCGGCTGGTGTAGTCTCCCCAAAAATTTGTCCATGGCAGCTGGCATCTATTAAAAATTAACGATTATGGGGAATTCAAAATGTTTACAACTACGTCCAATGACACTCAATCAGGAAAAATTGGTTTACTACAGACGACATCTTTAGTCACAGGTAATCTTGTTGGCAGTGGGGTTTTTATGTTGCCCTCGCTACTTGCTGTGTATGGCACCGTTAGTTTAGCTGGGTGGCTAGCGACTTCTGCGGGGGCCATATTTTTGGCGCTTGTGTTTTCAGCGCTCAGCAAAGAGATTCATGGTTGTAATGGTGGTCCGCATCTTTTTATACAGCGGGCTTTTGGTGATGGGGCGGGCTACTATGCTGCTTGGGGCTATTGGTTATTGACATGGGCAAGTAACACTGCTTTGTTGGTCGCAGCTATGAGTTATTTGGTCAAAATCACAGGGCCGTTGTCCATGACTGCTTTGTTATCGATACAGGTCTCGATATGGTCATTGGTCGTGCTGATCAATAGTTATGGTGTGCAGTCTGCAGCTCGCTTTGAACTGTTGACTACGGTGCTCAAATTAATCCCTATTATCGGTATACCGCTTTTTGCTTGTACGTCGATGCAATGGCGCCAGTTTTTACCATTATTCCCCGCTGCTGAGACAACGACGATGTGGTCTGGGTTACAAGCAAGCATATTCCTAACTTTATGGGCTTTTATTGGGGTTGAGTCGGCAACGGTTCCGTCTAAAGATGTTTTCCGGCCTGAAAAAACGATTGGTCGTGCTACGATACTTGGTACTTCCCTTGCTGCCTTGGTGTATGTGTTGGGCTCCGCAGTGGCGATTGGTGTACTTGGTCATGCAGCACTTGCACAGTCTACTGCGCCGTACGCAGATTTGGCAACATCAGTATTTGGCGGACGTTGGGGCGTTTTTGTATCTGCTTGTGCTGTCATTTCATGTGTTGGCGCCTTTAACGGTTGGACTATGGTCGTGGCGCGGATTGCAGAGGGCGCTGCTGAGCAAGGATTATTTGCTGAGATTTTTGCATTTAAAGATCAAAGGCAGACACCTATTGCAGCATTGCTCATTTCCTCAGCTTGTACGTTGGTTGCATTATTATTTACGTTGCAAGAAAATATGCTTTCGCAGTTCAACGCAATTATTGATATTGCTGTGACGATTATTTTATTGATTTATTTTGGTTGTGCGATCGCATACTTTGTGTTGCTTAAGCCAAAATCGACTTCAGAGCGTTTCGTTGGTATCGGCGCGGTCTTGTTCTCCTTATTTGCGTTGTATGCGTCGGGCGTAAAGATGGTTAGTTTGGCTTTGTTGTTATTGGTCCTGGGAACACCTTTCCGCGCGCAGTCGCGACATGAACAAACTATGGTTATACCTCAGTAGTTTCTGCAAGGGACGGCGCTATGATGCGCAGTTGAATAAGCTTAGAAAAACAACGACCATCCACAATCACAAAGGTATTGGGG
>DCKN01000111.1:1162-4594 GCA_002320385.1 Proteobacteria bacterium UBA1673 | reverse complement strand
CTCTATGTCTGTAATAGTAACTTTCACGCAATCAATTCTGGCATCTTCATTAATTTGTTGCTGAATACATTCAATAACATCATTGATTGGCATGACCATTGCCATTGTCTGAAAATTTGGCTCTTGAATTTTGACTGATCCAAAGTATCCACGCGAAGAGAGGTTGAGTGTCTTTACTAGGCTTGTTTCGATACCGGATAGATTAAAACCTAACGACTCTAGAAATTTTCGTGAGCTGTGTCTCAAAGTCAAAGGATAATGTCCGATTGCTGTCGCGGAGGTTGGAGGCTTATCGAGCAATAACACCCTAAGCCCGGTGTTTGAGAAGCATCGAGCGACGACCATTCCAACAATCCCCGCGCCAATAACGGCCACATCATGAATGTCCGTTTCGTATTTATCCATATACTAATGACTCTATTTCGTCAATACGAACAGGCACACCATCGGTTAGATTGAACCCATGGTCTTTCTGTACTAATATGTTGTCTTCGATTCGAATGCCAATTCCGGCAAATGACTTGTCGACGAGTAATGCACAGTCTCTCAAGTATAAACCTGGCTCAATGGTAATAACCATATTTTCCTCTAGTTGGAAATCTTTACTTCCTGGGCCCGGGTCGTGTACATCTAAACCGATGAAGTGACCTAAGCCATGTCCATAGAACGCACTGAATAATACCTCATCACTGGCAGATTGATCGACAATCTTACACTGTTTAAGTCCGTCGATCATCATTGTTTGACTGAGCAACTTAAGATCTTGGTATGCGACACCAGCGGCTATTTTTGCGATGCATGCTTGTTGTGTCTCTAAAACTAATTGATAAATTATTCGTTGTTGACTGGTAAATTTACCGGAGGCTGGCCAACAACGCGTGACATCTGCGCAGTAGTGATCTACCGAACAACCTGCATCTAGCAGAACACAACTACTGGGCTCGATGGCCATGTTGTTCTTGGTGTAATGTAAGATACAGGCATTTTGCCCTGATGCGGCAATTGACTCATAAGCCAATCCTTCAGCCATGCGCATCGCGCATTGATACTGAAAAGTCGCTGCAACTTCTTGCTCATTAGAAAAAGCGCCATTGACACCTTGACGCATACAGTCAAGGTGCGCTGATACAGTAATTGAACATGCTTTTTTCATTGCTTCTAATTCAGCGTGATCTTTGTACAATCGAAGTTTTGTTAATTGCGCATCCAAAACTTTATTGTCGATCATTAACCTTTTCGGTAATGGTGCTGGTGATTTCTCTGTTGAGGTAAGATACAAGGCCGTAAATTTATTTATGTGGTTATGCAACCATTGATCCAGGGCGTCGCACGCGTACGCTTCATCAAACCCGTAAAGCTCTTTTGCTTCTTGATGCGACAGGCTTTTTCCGTGCCATTTTTCATCAACTGGATCATAACCCGAATGAAAAATAATGGACTGCATTTCACGCCCTTGGCGCTGAATAATTAGTGTAGCGTCTGGCTCTGGCCACCCGGTCAAATAGTGAAAATTTGCGTACTGCCAAAAAGGAAAAAATTGATCGCCGGAGCGTAAGTGTTTCTTAGCACCTGACATGAGTACAATTGTATTGTCAGGAAGCTGATCCATGAGCGTCGCTCTTCGTTTTTGGTATCGCAGTTTCATACGTGGTGCCATGTTCATCTTTTCAATTGTACCCGGTTATGTTGCCCTTTGCCATTCGATTGAATCAAATAGTCGTCGCTTAGTGTAATTGGCAGTTTTCTGAGTATTGCCTTGTGATTAACGTAACGACTTCATTAAGTATTGACGCATGTTCAGGTCTAGCCTTGAGATTAACTCGTAGTAATGGCTCAGTGCCTGATGCCCTGATTGTAGCGTCAATATGTGGATAACGACCCAGCATTGATTTGATAGCCTTGGACACATTTTGATCATCATGCTCAGGATTATAGCGTATGTTGATGAGTTGTTGTGGGTGCGCGCAGAATGCGTCATGGTAGTAATCTAATTGCTTACCTTGTTTTAACACTAAGCTTAATGTTAAGAGAGCCGCGAGTAATCCATCTCCAGATCGAGAATGCGCAAGCGCAATAAAATGACCGTTACTTTCAGCACCTATTGACGCACCGGTCGATTGCATCTTTTGGTAAACATTTTGATCACCAACTGGGCTGATTATACACTGTGTTCCATTCTCAGATAACGCCTCAATCAAGCCCTGATTTGCCATTGGAGTTGTAACAACTTTGTCAAGACTCCCGATGACAGCATGTATTAAAAGAAGGTGATCCCCACATAGCACTCTCCCCAATTGATCGACAAGAAGAACTCTGTCACCATCTCCATCAAAAGCCACACCAAAACTGGCATGATCCTTCAGCACTTGCTTCTGTAATGATTCTGGGTGATTTGTTCCGCACTGCTCGTTAATATCATGGCCATTGGGCTGGTGATTTAGCATTGTGACGCAACAGCCAAGATCACGAAAAGCTGCCTCGGCGACGGTTGATACCGCTCCGTTAGCAGCATCAATCACCACGTGTTTATTTTTAAAGTAGTGCTGATATGGCTGTATAATTGTACTTAGCTTGTTTAGATAATGACTCCTAGCTAATTTATCAACACACGTACTTTCTAGGGGGACATCATGATCCTGCTCAGTGCTATCCTGATTTAGATAGTCAATCAATTGATTACAAAGTCTCGGGAATAATTTATCGCCTGTATGCGCAAAAAGCTTTATTCCATTATCAGACGCGGGATTATGAGATGCGGTGATCATAATGCCTGCTATGCATGCAGTATCTTCGACGAAATATGATACTGCAGGGGTTGGTAGCACACCTAAAACTTGCACACGAATACCCCAATGATTCAGACCGGCGATTAACGCTGACTGAATAAATAAACCTGACGCTCGGCTGTCGCGCGCAATCGCAACAGTTTTCTCCTCGGTCTCAGCATACTCATCACAGAGCACTTGCCCCAGCGACCTTCCTATCGCGTACATGCCGTGAGGCGTCAATAGCGATGATCCTACTTTTCCGCGAATACCATCTGTGCCAAACAGCATCCCTTTTTGGTTCTCGGCCACATCGTAGCCTATGCTGCACCGTCAGAATCAATAATCAGACTGTTATCATCGGTCTTCTTTTTCCGAGGCTTAGGGGGTGACTTTCTTTTGGCTGGAGATTTCTTAGCACCGCTCTCACCCGTTTTATTTTTCTTGCTCTTATTATCTTCCCAATGCTCAGGTTCTCTGACTGTTAAGCCTTGCATGATATCGGCAATTTGATCTCTGTCAATAGTCTCATATTTCATCAATGCATCAGCCATCGCATGCAGTTCTGTCATGTGCTCACTCAATACTTTTCTGGCTCTTTCGTACCCCATGTCTACAAACTTTCTTATTTCGCTGTCAACTCTTCTTGCAGTTTCCTCAGACATAT
>DCKN01000111.1:464-924 GCA_002320385.1 Proteobacteria bacterium UBA1673 | reverse complement strand
CAATACTTTTCTGGCTCTTTCGTAATTCCTGTCGATTACTTTTCTAACTTCTTTATCGATTTGATAAACTGTTTGCTCTGAACATTCTCTTTCTTTACCGACTGACTTGCCTAGAAAGACTTCATTTTGTTCCGCTGTATAATTGATTGGCCCAAGTGAATCAGTCAACCCAAACACCGTCACAATATTTCTAGCTAGCTCAGTTGCCCGTTCGATATCGTTAGAAGCACCTGTCGTCACTTTCTGGATACCAAATATCATTTCTTCGGCCAGCCTTCCACCATAAAGTGCCGAGATACGGCCTTCAAGTTTTTCAAGCGACTGGCTGTACTGATCTCTTTCTGGTAGAAAAACAGTTACCCCGAGTGCTCGCCCGCGAGGGATGATGGTCACCTTATGCACTGGATCATGGTCTGGCATTGCGAGTCCAACGATGGCATGGCCTGCTTCGTGATAAGCA
>DCKN01000111.1:0-149 GCA_002320385.1 Proteobacteria bacterium UBA1673 | reverse complement strand
GCTTCGTGATAAGCAGTAAGCTTTTTCTCGTCCTCGTTCATGACCATCGTATGTCGTTCAGCGCCCATGATGATTTTATCTTTGGCCATCTCGAGCTCTTGCATGCTCACTTTTTTCCTGTTTTCTCTTGCAGCAAATAGTGCAGCTTC
>DCKN01000081.1 GCA_002320385.1 Proteobacteria bacterium UBA1673 | reverse complement strand
GATGATGCTTCTATGTGGATTAACGTATTCCTGGTTAATCCACATAGAAGCATCATCAGCCAGGAATACGTTTGTGTTCGGTTCAATGTTCAAACCGCCATCGAAAACGTGCATGTGTTTGACCAAATAAGTCTTACCCGACTTAAGCGTCTGTAGTTTCGTTTGGACATTCGGGCTTGCAACCGCTGATGCGATACCTTTTTTCATACCAAAAGCTTTCTTGATTAATGCTGCAGCAGGGAACCCAGCGCCATCATTGGTAAATGGATTTACTGTCGCACATGCTGTTACGCCACCAAATGAATAACTCTCAAATCCGCCGGTACAGCTTGTGTCTTCCTTAGCCTGAATGAGACTTCCTAACATACGTTTGATAGGCTTGTGCATGCTAGCGCCACCACTGCCTGTTGTCACCTTAAGGGCTGTATGTAGAGGCATTTTTGCATAAACTTTGTAACCGTAATCATTGCTATCGAGACCATCTCTATATTGATATGCTAGGCCAGTTGTTAGCAGGTTTTGCGAGAATGTGTACTCACCGCCTAGTGAGAACGCAGTAATGTTATTTTTGATATCATCGTGCCAGTGATAACCTATGCTAGCACCAAGATCTACGCTGGCGATCTGCTTGGAAAGTGTCCAGTCAACCCCATATGTGCCAACAAGTGTAGAACCGTTTGGTGTGTTGTAAGTTTCTGTACTGCTGAATGGAATGTAGAAGTTAAGATTTGACTGATAACCTCCGAGGTTTGTTTCGTGACCAAGCGCAGCTTGATAGAAATCCATGTCATCATACTTTGTGTAGTCAAGCGCTGCATAGAATCCGTTTTCTGCAGATGCACCCTTCATTTTATAGTTGAAGCCTACACCAAATGTGTTGGTTTTAGCCTGATTGTAGTATACATTTCTGATATCAAGAATCGATGATGATGTGCCGCTGTTCGACAACACAATGTTCGTTCCTAATCCAATACCTGGCAATGGCCCGTTTCCAAGGTCAGCTGCTGCGTAGTTGTCCATCCATGTTTGCTCTTGGATAGTGTTACCGAGCGTTACGCCAATCCCTGCAGTCATGTTCTCGCCAACCGCAGCCATGATGCTGGATGTGCACAGTAACGTAAATGCAGATAATCTCAAAATTTTCTCTAGTTTCATCTTCACAATAATTTCCTCTGGTTAGTGTGATTAAGTAAATCTTAAAACGAAATACCAGTGAGGTCAAGCGCTAATATCACATTTTTTTAAGTTTTATTTTTTATGCATGCCAGTGGATAATTTACCTCCATTCTCGTTAGGTAGAAATAGCTCATCATGCTCGCCTTCTTTGCCTACTTTCCAAATGCTAACCATCAATTACCACTCTACAGCAGTGAGCATTCTCATCTACAACACCCACAACACCAATGTTTTATAGTAATGTGAATCATTATGTTACCAACATTTAGGATCTGTTTTACATCAAAATCATCGTCACATGCATACCACATGGTTTTGTTTTCACTGGGCGGGCACGCCCTATCATGGCCTTAGGGATATTTGCACTGTGTCTGGTGTGAGAATTAATCATACTTACCAGATACACTATAATTAACGTATTTCACACTATACTCTCAATCTGATCGATGTTCACCATAAACTCCGTGGGCATCAGCACTTCAAACTGTTGTCTTTCCATCGTCCCTCTTAAAATAGTGTGGCGATCCCACCATGGCTATCATTCGCACAATTTTCGCTATTGTAAATTTTTATCATCATTAAACCATTCCCTGCATCAATATTAACGTCAATTGTTAATCAATGATAAATACCAATGCTTAAATTTCTCATTGACCACAGCATTCAAACAGCCTAAACTGTTAATAATCATTTCAGGATTTCATACTGTGAATAACAAAACTGCTAATTTGTTTGCCCTATCTATTTATACGCTTGTCTGCACCTGTTCGATTAAAGGTGCCGTGTATAACTCGATCGCTGATCGCACCTCCACGCAACTTGGTGCCAGTACAGGCAACCTGATTACCGAACAAACTTACCTCGATCACTATCCTGTTGATAAGGGTAACGGACCATTAGCGAATGTTCGGTTGATGAACACCGTCATGCTCTCTGATCTTAAACAATCACTCACACAGTTGGAACTGTTTCAACTTTATTATCCTGACATTAACACCTACACGCTTGGCGGTAACTATGTATACCGGATGAATCCTGTTGATGGTTATCGTCACGGTTATTATGCCGGCTTTGATTACACGCATTATGATCAATTTGAATTTACTCAAGCCATCATGGGTTATGAAGTACATATTTATGATCTAGATGCCAACATGTCGCTTACCGTGCCATTCGGCAAATCCCAGAACTACAGTGGCGCTGCGGAAACTGAAAACTCAATTAACTCCCAGCTGGTCGCCATGAATAGCTTTGTGATCAATGCCACCAAGAAACTCTATGATTTTGACTTTCTCTTTCAAGGCTCCCGTTACTGGCACCATGATACCAAAAATCCTTACACAGGTGCGTCAGTTGGTGTTGACTACGATTCGGGTTATGCTAAATTCGGCATTTTACAGCAATACCGTAATGGATTAGATACTGAGCAATGGGGCACCAGGGTCTTTATTAACATACCATTGCATAAAGGTAATTCACATAATCATCACCTTGCGCAAATGACCAAACCTGTTAATCGCTATCCTGGCGCCACAATCTCTGCCAAAGAAATTTCTTGCGGTGCTGGTTTTACGTCCTATAGTGCTAATGGTGTGACAACCTGTGCCACTGAAAATCCAAACAACGGCGCGCTGCTACAATCAGGTGCCTTGAAACAAGGCAACCTGACAGACATAGAAAAACTGATGGGAAAAGTCACGTTTGTCAAAGGGGATAAAGTTGTTGTGAAATCAGGTATTCACGTGGTGCGATCAGCGATGTTCTATGATGTCAGCGAGCTAACTATCGATCCTGGCGCAATGCTATTCTTTACCAAAGATGGCGCCATGATTACTGGCCCCAAGACCAAGGTGAAAGTGGGTAGTGCTGTGACAGGGACGTTACCTAGCGTATTTCGTAGCGCACCGAGAGCTAAGTGGGAGATCGAACAATTACCTAGCGGCCGAGCTCGAACCGGTTTGCTAAAAGCACTCGGTGATGTTACTAGCTCTCCAGCGATCACAGCCGCAGTAGGTGACAATCGATTCCCTTCTATTGGCTTGGTTGTTCTCGGACAATCTAATCTTGACCTGCGTAATCAGTCTTTCAATTCACCAGGTAGGTTGAATCAGATTCTTTCGGTACACGCGAGCAGTGAGAATTTAACCTCCGCCGATGCTATGCTGGAGATCACTGATCCAGACTCGGATGATGGAAAAGAAACAGTGCATGAAATTGGAGGCAACAAGTCCACCGCGAAGGTCAATGAGTTTGACAATTCAATATTCCAAGGCGTTTCACTTCGGTTTGTTGCAGCAAATGCGGTTACCGATAAGCTGCAATTCTTGCCCGCTAATGGCAGTGCGTTTTCCGTTTCAGGCGGTAAGCATTATTCACGTAACATGATTTGCCAAGCTACGGAAAATAGCGATACCTGTGTCAAAGGTATATTTGGTGCGCAAATCTACATGCGTGACGCTGTCCTTGATTTATCCCTTGCTTCATCCGCTACATCCGCTCTTTCGTTGAGGGGTTTTGGTAAAGCAACTGATTTGCCTACAATGACTTCACTGATTGTTGAAGACAGTTTACTGAAGGGCAAGAAAGGAACGGATGGTGCTGCAACGAGACATTTTTTAGACGTTCCGAGTCGTTCTGACTCCAATTCATCCGATGGTAATGGTTATGCTGTTGCGTTTCTGAACAATACATTCATGAGTCGTGGCACACCATCCACGGTAAGCGACCCGACTAACGCGAGTAGTTCTATCACCAGTATTGGACCAATCAAGACTGCCCAAACATTTGTTAGTTCTAACACTGACTTAGCTGCTGCCAAGCTGGGTTTCCTTGGCTTCTATGGCAATACCTCGATTATTGAAACATCGTCTTTTGATCTTGAAAGCAATGCTAAAAAAGACGCATTAACGGCTGAGATTGCAGGTTTTGGTAATATATTCAGAAGCGCTGGCAACGGCAGTACTGCACCTTTTTCACAGGCTACAGCTGATGCACCATTTACCCAACTGGTCAGTCGAATATCCCATCAATCATTCTCTAATAGTCAGCCATGGCAGAATGCTATCGCGGCAGGTACTTGGAATGGGGATCAAAATACTGATAATGATAGAAATGATACTGTGAAACTTCATCGCTATCTTTCCGCAGCGACGACATCCAATACCAATAATGGGACACAAAAAAATGATCCCGTAACGCTCCCAGCTAATGATGGCAGCGCGACCAATAGTGTTCGCGCGACTCTCGTAGCAACCAAAGCACTTACAACTGGTGGCACTGGCTGGCAGAGTAGAACTCGTGCAACCTCTGATACTGATGTTTTCTTTAACGGTTCTTCGTCTACGATCTATCAAATGCGGGCATCTCAATTGGCGCAGGACCGCGTGCTGCAAAGCTACATGACAGACTTCATAACAGGTAAGGATCTTACCTCGTACGCGTCATACACCAATACAGTAGATACCTCACTGCCCACACAAATGGATGGAAATGCTTACTAACGTGATGTTATGATTAAGCCCCATGTAGCCCAAAGTCTCATAATTTAGTATGAGGATGGACCAGTCACACCATGCCGCCTATCCTCAGTTTGGCTGTGATACTGCGCCAACAAGCAATCTTATCTAGTGGCTCTTAGCCTCCTGCATTGGACAGATGAAGACATTATGCCGTCTGATCCTACTTGCCGCTTGTTACTGAATGCTAGATCACTCAATTTGCTGCTCCTGTGTGGCTGTGTTTGCAACGCCCTTTCAATTTCACCCGCTGCATTGATGGCTCTGGTTAGATGTTAGCGACGCACGACAGTGATGACGCTTATCTTAAAAACCGTACCAGAAAATCTTGAATATGATTATTTCAATATCGGTTTCAGTATTTTTTAAATACTATCAACCAAGCGCTCTGTACGATTGTTTGAGCTTATGTGTGGTATTGAAAACATCAGTGTCTGATTGATAATTTTCTCTCAAGCACCCTTGAGCATTGAGAGAAAATCGAGACAAATGCCGTTAGCTTGCGCTGTCATCAGCACCGTTGATAAAGCGATTGAATAACTTGAATGACTTCAAATCTGTGAGTAGGGTCTCATCATTACCAACTGACTTATCGTAAAGCTCCATGCCTCTGAGAAATTCAAAAAACTGTGTATTTTTACCATATGCTTGGTTGTATACTTCAGCAGCCTGTTGATCACCGCGTGCGCGTATGTCTGCGGCCTCTTGCTTTGACTTTGCCAATATTCTGACTACGTCTGCATCCCCTTTGGCTCGAATGATTTCGCTTTCTGAATCCCCTTCTGATCGATACATGGTCGCCATACGTTCTCTGGCCTCACGCATGCGCGTGTAAACGCTTTGCGAGACTTCCTGTGGGTAATCTAATTTTACGATACGAACATCGATTACTTTAATGCCTATATTTTGGGCGCTCTGATGCGATTTGGTACGCAATGTCGTCATAATGTCACCACGCTGCCCAGTGATGACTTCATTGAGCTCTCTTTTGCCGATTTCCTCTCGTAGCGTATCGTTGATTTTTCCACGCAAAATGTTGTTTGCCTTGAAAAAACTCCCACCTGTACTTAGATAAAATCGTTCAACATTGCTCACGACATAGCGCACGTAGTAGTCAACTCGTACGTTTTTTTGTTCTTGGGTGTAGATCCGCTCAGATGGGACTAAAAACCCCTGTAATCGCATGTCAATATTTTTGACAGCATCCATCACCGGCACACGAAAGTGTAGACCAGGTTGATAGACAATGATATTACCCTTGGCGTTGGTCTTGAGACGACCAAATCGACTGACCAGAGCTACTCGACCTTCGTAGACTAGAAATAGTGACATCAGCACGATGATCACGACAGCTAATAACGCGATAATCACGCTATTGGTCATTAACTCTTGACGCTGTGATTGTAATTTGCTCATGGTGACTCCTTAAGGCTATCCGTTTTGCTTGTAAATTGAAACTTGCTTCATGGCATCTTGTTGTGCTTGGCTGGGCCCACTAGCACCCGGCTGGACGAACATGACTGATTTGGTATCATTGGTGTAAACTTTTTTCATGCGGCTCAAGACAGATTGCATGGTTTCGAAATAAATTCGGTCGGTTAATAGCTTGGGATTATCATTATAAACAGGCAATAATGCAAGAAACTGAGCAACATCACCTTTAGCACCGAAAATCACTTGTTCTTGATACGCCTTAGCTTCTTCGACTGCTCGCGTTGCTTTACCAACGGCTTTAGGAATGATATCTTTGACGTATCGCTCCCCCTGACTGATTTTTGCAGCTTTTTCCTCCCGAGCGGTGATCACGTTATCAAACGCTTTAATCACAGCAGATGGCACTGTTGCCTCTTGCATTTTAACGTCAGTGACGATGATACCGGTTTGATAGTCATTGAGAATTTCGTTGACCAGCGCTTCAACATTCGCCCGAGCCTCTTCTTTGCCAACGGTTAGGATCGCCTCTAAATCGGTATGGCCGATCACTTGTCTAAGTGCGCTGGCAACCGCGTTTTCAAGACTGGTAACTGGATCGGATACCTTGAATAGATAATCTTCAGGATTCCCAATCCTGTAGAACACGCTGAGCGCTACTTTAGCGTAGTTCTCATCTTTGGTCAGCATTTCGGCAGAGTAATTCCACGTTTCAATACGGTTGGTGTTGAGAATGGATACACGGTCGATGCCGCGCGCCATCCAGTGTAAACCGGGATCGACGCGGCCAACATAGCGTCCAAATCGAAGCATCACGCCTTCTTCAGCAGGTTTAACAGTGTAAAATCCGGAGATAAACCAGAATAATAGCAGCACTCCAAGTAGCATGCTAAATAGCGTGAGGTTCCCTCTTGAGCTAGAGCCGTCATTACCGTTAAAGTACTGCTTACTATACTTTAGGAGTAATTCGTCAATATTGGGTGGCTGCTTTGGCCGCTTTCTTTCCCAGGGATTATGATCTTTGTCGTTCATTTTAGAAGTTGACGGTGCTGCCATGTCAGGTCTCGCAAATAAATACATTATTCCACAACGTTTGCTCAGACACAAGTTTGATTCGTTGATGATCATACGCGCAATCATCGGCATTACCGCCTTAATTAATCGCTAGATACCTCATTAAATGATGGATTTTTATTATTAACTTTTGTTTCTTACCATCAATCTGGCTAAAACATGCCTCAACAATACTTCCATGATTGCTCGTGTAGCTAGTGTTGTAAATTCTGCGTCACAGCTTTTCCTCGTTTTGTGCTTAATTTGTGTTTATCGATCGCATTCATTGCGCTTAAATAACCTTGACATTGACTTGTCACTTCATGCACTATTGGTTTCAATTAAGCCCTTACTGAGACCCTGTCTATGTCTGATTCTAAAACTTTATCGAATGCGTCAGTCATTCGCACCACCATCACCCTACCAAGCACTTTATCGTGCTTGATTTTCGACTGGGATGGTACACTTGTTGACTCAAGTCGCTCGGTGATTTTAGCGCATCAACATGCACTTGAAGCATTGAAATTACCGCATGCTTCAGCCGATGCTCTACATGGGCTGTTGGGGCACGATAAGGATCAAGTCTGTGCTGCACTGACCAAGAATAGTGATGTCACGCCCGATGCATATTATCAACGTTTTAATTATTATTATCATGTTTTTTGTGATCAAATTAAGTTATTCAGTGATTCACTGGCTATTCTCACTTTGGCTAAAAAATACGGATTAAAGCTTGCGTTAGCTACGAACAAAACAAGCGAAATCGTGCATGCAGAACTTGAGAAGACTGGGGTCAGTGATTGTTTTGATTATATGGCTTTTGCTAATTTATCCGTAGCAAAGCCAGACCCTACCATGCTGAATAATAGTATTGCTTGTTTTGGCTTATCACCTGATCAATGTCTAATGATTGGCGACCAAAGAGCCGATATTGATGCTGCACGCGCTGCATGCGTCAAAAGCATCACTTTAGTTGACATGCACACCCCGTCTTGGGCCACTTGTTATTATGAAATGACTACTTTTTGTCGCCATTCGGTTTTTTTGCAAGCATTGCGGGCGATAGATCCAACATAGTGCCGCAATAGCTTCTGAATACTAGGCTTACCATCGGCCTAACAATCTAAAAATATAGGCGATTAATGCAATCTACTTCAGCTTCTTTTATCTTTGATTAAGGGCTTGATGAGTTCATAAAATGCGTGAAGTGATTGCTTTTGTAATGATGAAACAACGCAGGATGCCACTGCACTTCGACTATGAAATGCCGGATTAAGATCATGTTTATTGAATACGTTGACTCGGTGAATGTCTTGGGCGCCAATGATTTCCAAGGTTGATTCAACGCTGGCAATTTTATCTGCCATTTCATGATCGCCACAGTCAATCACATGGACGATTAGATCACAGTAAAGAATTTCTTCTAAAGTAGATCGAAAGGCTGTCACGAGTGCCTCGGGTAAATCACGCATAAATCCCACAGTGTCAATCAGTAATATTTTTTCAGAACAATCAGGTAAGGTCATGCTCCGAACCAGTGGGTCAAGTGTCGCGAATAGTTGGTCGTTTGCCCATGTCTTGGCGTGCGTTAATTGATTGAATAGGCTTGATTTCCCAGCATTGGTATACCCCACCAGGGCCATGGCGAATACTTGATCATCTCTACGTCTTTTTCGATTAAGCTGTCTGGTTTGCACAACTTTATCTAATTTGACTTTGATTTTGTGAATATTGTCTCGCAAAATTCTTCGGTCAACTTCAATCTGCGTCTCTCCCGGACCACCGCGAAGCCCAATCCCACCTCTTTGTCGCTCAAGGTGCGTCCAGCCACGAACCAGTTTCGTTTGCATGTAGGACAG
>DCKN01000082.1 GCA_002320385.1 Proteobacteria bacterium UBA1673 | reverse complement strand
ACCCAATCGACCATCCTCATGGTGGCGGTGAAGGTCGGACATCAGGTGGTAGACATCCTTGTTCACCAACAGGTCTACAGACAAAGGGTAAAAAAACACGGTCTTGTAAGCGTACTGATCATATGATTGTAAAGCGTAGAAGCAAGAAGAAGAGGAGATAGGAAATGCCAAGATCAGCCAAGAAAGGACCCTACGTATCAGGTCGCTTACTTAAAAAGGTGTTTAAAGCACTCGACTCAGGTAGTCAAGCGCCAATCAAAACACGTGACCGAGATTGTACAATCATTCCTGATTTTGTCGGGCTTAAGTTTCTTGTACACAACGGTAGAAACTACTTGCCAGTATTCATCCAAACTGAGATGGTTGGGAAGAAGCTAGGGATGTACGCCTTAACTCGATTGTTCAAGCAGCACGCTGGCGATCGTAAATCATAAGAATCGGAGAAGTCATGTTAACTAGAGCAATAACCAAAGGCGTTCGGATATCGACACTCAAAGCGCGATTAGTAGCAAATTTAATCCGTGGTATGCATGTGTCTAAAGCAATTGATATTCTCGAGCACTCACCAAAGAAAGCTGCAAAACTGATGCTGAAAACACTTCTTTCAGCAATCGCAAACGCTGAGAACAATCACGATATGGACATCGATGATCTAAAAGTGCAGTATGTCTACGTTGATCAAGGCCCAGTCATGAAGCGAATGATGCCGCGTGCCAGAGGAAGAGGCGACAGAATACTTAAGCCATCAAGCCATCTGACAGTGATCGTAGGTGACGGCTCCAGCACGATTGAAACAGTAAAGACAGGAGATAACTAAATGGGACAGAAACAAAGCCCAATCGCATTACGTCAGGGAATCAACAAATCATCATCATCCGTATGGTATGCTCGTCCTAACAAGTACAAGCAATACATACAAGATGACTTCAAAGTGCGAAGTTACCTTCAGAAAAACTATCACAGCGCCGGAATCCGAGACATTATCATTCAGCGATCTGCACAAAGTATTCAAGTACGAATCATTTGCAGCAGGCCAGGCATGATCATTGGGAAAAAAGGCTCTGATGTGGATAAAGCCAAATACGGAGTTTCTGCGTTAATCAGACAACCTGTGCATTTGAGTATTGAGGAAGAGAAAAAACCAGATCTATCCGCAAAAATCGTTTCAGAGGGTGTGGCTTCACAGCTCGAGCGTCGTGTTGCATTTCGAAAGGCAATGAAGCGTGCTGTTCAGGCAGCAATGCGTGCGGGCGCTAAAGGGATCAAAATCATGGTAAGCGGCCGTCTCAATGGTGCAGAAATCGCTCGGAGCGAGAAGTATCTTGAGGGCAGATTGCCATTGCATACATTCAAGGCAAACATTGATTATCACATCGCTACAGCGTTGACAACTTACGGTATCATAGGTATCAAGGTTTGGATTTACAAGGATGATGTGGCGCGCACGAAAAAGGCTAAAGAAGAGGTATAGTCATGTTACAACCAAAGAATAGAAAGTATCGGAAAGACTTTAAGGGAAACAGCGGGAAAATCCTGGGTAGAGCCAAAAATCCTAACGTTTGTTTTGGAGATTATGGAATGCAGTCCATTCAAGCAAGCCGTTTGACGGGTCGACAAATCGAAGCCGCCAGGCGTGTCATTAGCCGATCGCTCAAGCGTCAGGGAAAAGTTTGGATTCGGGTATTCCCTGATAAGCCAATTACGAGTAAACCACTCGAAGTAAGGCAAGGTAAAGGTAAAGGTAATGTTGAGTACTATGTATTTCTTGTTAAGCCTGGAACTGTGATATTCGAGATCGCAGGTGTACCTGAAGATGTTGCCCGCGAGGCAATCCGGTCTGCCAGTGGTAAAATGCCATTTAAGACCAAGTTTATAAAAAGTGATAAGGTGAGTGTGTAATGAGTAATCTGAAAACAATGTCACTAGCTGATCTTGAAGCTAAGGTTCTAGAAAACAGAAAGCTTTTACTAGATCTACGCTTTCAAAAAAAGCTAGGTAATCAAGTAAAAACACATATGTTTCGTAAACTAAAGCGTGAAATTGCAATGATCAAAACGTTATTAAATGAGAGAGAGACATGAGTAAAAAACTAGGAACAACATCTGGCGTTGTGCACAGCGTAGCACCCAAATCACTCGTCGTGATCGTATCCCGCAAGGTTAAGAACCATTTAGGGCGTTACGTCTCGCACACAACAAAAATGCATGTGCACGATGAAGCTTGTACTGCAAAGACAGGTGATCAGGTATCTATCATACCATGCAAACCTTTTTCGAAGCAGAAAACGTGGAAATTACACGAAGTTATCAGCAAAAGTGCTGACAGGGGGGAATCATGATTCAGGAAGGAACATCTCTGCAAGTTGCCGACAATTCAGGCGCTAAACGAGTAGTCTGTATTAAAGTCTTAGGCGGGTCTAAGAGGCGCTATGCTAGAATCGGCGATGTCATTAGAATTACCGTTAAAGAAGCACTGCCCAGAAGTAAAGTGAGCAAAGGTGAAGTCATGTTTGCTGTTGTTGTGAGGACCAAAAGTCGACTGAACAGAAAAGATGATGCTAGAATTTCATTTGACAGCAATGCAGTTGTCATACTGAATGCTCAAAAGCAGCCTCTCGGCACACGTGTGTTTGGGCCAGTAAGCAGAGAGTTACGTGATGTATACATGCGTATCATTTCTCTAGCGCCTGAAGTATTATAGGAGAAAAGCACCATGGTAACAAAGCACATTCGCAAAGGCGATACAGTTGTCATCATTGCTGGTGACGAGAAAGGTAAGACAGGATCAGTGACGGGTGTCAATGGGGATCTTGCTATCGTTGCTGGGCTAAATATGAAAACGCACTATGTAAGACGTGATCAACAAAAAGGGGAAGAAGGCGGACTCAAAAAGAAAGAGGGGCCGATTCATCTATCAAATCTAGCATTTTATGATACTGAAAGTAAAAAACCAGTGAAAATTGGCATGCAAGTACTACCAGACGGTAAGAAAATTCGGTATAATAAGCGCACTAAAAAAGAGGTAGGTAACTAAATGGGACTAAAGAAACATTACTATGACAATGTTTTGCCAGCTTTGCACAAAGAACTTGGCAAAGATCGGTCAATCATGTCCATGCCTAAGCTCACTAAGATTACGCTCAATATGGGAGTAGGACAGGCAAAAGACGATAAAAAGCTGCTCGAACATGCTGTGAGAGATATGTCTGAGATATCAGGAAGAAAGCCTATCGTTACCATTACTAAAGGATCTGAGGCTGGTTTTAAGATTAGGGAAGGTTGGCCGATCGGTTGCAAGGTTACACTGAGACGCGACAGAATGTACGACTTTTTCGAAAACTTTGTTTCAATCGTTTGCCCAAAAATACGTGACTTCAAAGGTTACAGCGTCAAGGCTTTTGATAAACAAGGCAACTATAACATTGGTGTCAAAGAACAGATCGTGTTCAGTGAGATCCGTTATGATCAGATCGATCGCATTCGTGGGCTTGACATTGCAATCACGATTACAGCTCAAAACAAGTACGAGGCATTCTTATTGTTGTCAAAACTTAACATGCCTTTTAGAGACAAATTGACACAAGAGGTATCCTAAATGGCACGTAAAGCAAAGATCCAAAAAGATTTGCGGCTCACCAAAATGAATTCAAATCCAGACAGAATCAAAAGAAGAGCCGAGCTTAAAGCAATCATCTCTAGTTCAGATGACTCAGTGACTGCTGAAATGAAAATGGAGGCAGTATTCGCACTACAAAAAAGACCGCTAAACGAAAGTAAGAGTCGTCAAACAAGCCGTTGTCCACAATGTGGCCGAATTCACGGATATATGCGACGTTTTGATTTATGTCGTCTTTGCGTTAGAAAATTTTTTAGAAGCGCTTACTTGCCAGGCGTGACCATGTCAAGCTGGTAATCGAGGAGAGTATTAATGAGTATGCAAGATCCGATAGCAGATATGTTCACAAGAATTAGAAATGCACAATTTCGCACTAAGCCGTCAACAAACTGCCCTGCGACAAAGTACAAAGTAGCAATACTTGATGTACTAAAGAGAGAAGGTTACATTTCTGGATACGACAAGATTGATGTGGATGGTAAGCCAGAAATTAAGATTTATTTGAAGTATCATATGGGTAAGCCTGTGATTGAAGAGATTAGAAGAATTGCTAAGCCAAGTTTGCCAATTTATCACGGCTTTGATGATATGTCACCCGTGTGTAATGGTCTTGGTATCAGGGTCGTTTCAACCTCGAAAGGTGTGTTCTCAGACAAAGAGCTCCGCGATAAGTTCGCAGCATCAAAGCAAAAGCTTGGCGGAGTGATCATCGGGGAGGTAATTTAATGTCCAGAGTCGCTAAAAAAGAGATTGCTATCCCTAGTGGCGTGCAATATGACTATACTGATGGTATAATTACAATATCCAATGGCAACAAAGTGTTGAAGCAATCCTTGCATCCCGAGGTAGAGATCGTCAAGACAGATTCTGGTTTATCATTTAAGCCAGCGGATACAAGCGGCAGAGTTCACTGGGCTATGGCTGGAACCACTAGAGCGCTTGTAGCCAACATGGTTAAAGGCGTGACTGAAGGATTCAAAATTGATCTTCAGCTAGTCGGCGTTGGTTATCGTGCCAAAATGGACGGCCGTAAGGTTGTGTTTACGCTTGGCAAAAGTCACCCGGACGTGTTTATGTTACCGGAAGGCATCGAGATCAGCATCGAGAAAGATGTTAACATCACTTTGAAGTCAATCGATAAGCAGTTGCTAGGTCAAGTTGCAGCAAACATGATGGCACTTCGTAAACCCGATGCCTACAAAGGTAAAGGTGTACGCATGGTGGGTAAAGTTCTAAAACTGAAAGAGGTTAAAAAGAAATAATGTCAATACGTTCTAAAAACAAAACTAGTGCTGCGATTGCTTCTCAGAACAAACACTCAGTCACAGTTATCCGTTCAAACAAGCACTTCGAAGCACAAATTATCTCGCCGACTGGTATCGTTATGGCCGGCGCGACAACAAAGTCTAACGCTGCTAAGAAGCAGATGAAGCAGACAGGAAATTGTGATGCAGCACGCACACTAGCTCAGTCAATTGCCAAATTACTAAACAAACTCAATGTAAAAGAAGTGGCATTCAACCGATCTGGTCACATATACCACGGTCGTATCTCTGCATTTGCAGACGGGCTACGAGCAGCTGGAATCAAGGTATAATTATGGAGAGAAAAATGAACCAAGTAACTGATAAAGCTCAAGACGACCAGTCGTATGAGTTGCTCTCTGAACTTGTGAGTCTCAGACGGACCGCAAAAGTGGTTAGAGGTGGAAGAATCTTCAGATTCTCAGCCACCGTTGTTGTCGGCGACGGCAACGGACAAGTTGGAATTGGTATTGCTCACGGTATGGAAGTATCAATCGCTTACCAGAAAGCACAGAAACAAGCGAGACAAGATCTTACTGAAGTCAAAATGACCGCTGACAAAACAGTCCAGCACACAGCTACAACAAAGTATGGGGCAACAAAAGTACTTATTCGACCAGCACCTAAAGGTACCGGGATCATCGCAGGTGGTGCGATGCGTCAAGTGTTTAAGGTCGCAGGGATTGAAAACGTACTGGGTAAAATTCTAGGATCATCAACAGCGCAAAACGTTGCTTACGCTACGATCAAAAGTCTTCGCGAGATGAGAAACCCTGAACAAATTTCCGCAAAGCGTGGCATAAGCATGCAAAAATTGCAAGCGGGTACCGAGGTATAAACAATGACAGCCAAAATCAAAGTTCAACTGATCAAAAGCACTATCGCTTGCAACCCAACTCAAAGAGAGTGTGTCAAGGGTTTAGGTCTGAGAAAGCGCAATAGCATCAAAATTCTCGAAAAAACACCAGCAGTGATGGGTATGGTCAGTAAAGTAAAATTTCTATTGAAAACTGAAGAGGTCTAAAATGTTGTTAAATACTCTCGCACCAGCGCCCAAATCGAAGAAAAAAGCACGACGACTCGGTCGTGGTTTCACACGTGGTAAAACATGTGGTAGAGGGCATAAAGGATACAAATCTCGGTCAGGTTCATCTGTGCCTGCCAGTTTTGAGGGCGGTCAAATGCCACTGCAGAGAAGACTTCCCAAAGTTGGATTCACATGCAACGCTGCATTTGAGCACGCAGAAGTGAGGCTCTCAGAAATCAATGCTGCCGTAAAGCACCTCACTGATAAAGAGATCACCGTCGATCTAGCTTTTCTTAAGCAACATCGAATTGTGAACAAAGCGATACGAACCGCAAAAGTGTTTCTTTCAGGTGAAATTTCCAAAGCAATCAATCTTGTTTTACCTGTAACCAAAGGTGCCAAAAAAGCTGTAGAAGCTGCAGGCGGAACCTGCAAGGCCATCGGTAGCTAGGAATCATAATGCAAAAGACGAGTCGAACATCTGCAATAACTGAGCTTCAGCACAAAATACTATTTGTGCTATTTGCGATATTGGTATTCCGCATTGGCGCGCACATACCACTACCTGGTATTGATCTGGAACAGCTGAGCCAGTTATTCCATGACAACAGGAACAACGCAATCCTTGGTTATTTCGATATGTTTACTGGTGGCGCACTATCCAATATGAGTCTCTTATCATTGGGAATCATGCCTTACATATCGTCGTCAATTTGCATGCAGTTTCTCAGCTATTCAGTACCGTCAATAGAGGATCTCCGGAAGCACGGCGGCGAAGCTGGCAGACAAAAAATCAACCAGTATACGCGTCAGTTAACATTGCTCATTTCATTACTCCAGGCGGTTGGTGTAAGCAAGATGATTGCCGCCAATAGTATGATCGTGCTACCTATCCATCAGTTCTATCTACTCACAGTCATTTCGCTCACAACTGGTACCATGTTCATGATGTGGCTAGGTGATCAAATAACGCGTTATGGGATTGGAAATGGAATATCCATACTTATATTCTCAGGGATCGTGTCACGGTTCCCAGAAGCGTTTTCAAAGTTAATGTCTCAGGCCAAACAAGGCCAAACATCTTACATGGTGATCAGCTTAGTATTTGCACTTATGATTGCAGTCATCGTGTTCATTGTTTACATGGAAAGGGGACAAAGGCAACTTACATTAACCTACCCCAAGCGGCAGCAGGGCCGAAGAATGTCGATGCAGGCGAGTTCGAAGCTACCACTAAAGATTAATATGGTTGGGATTTTACCACCAATCATCGCGCAAACACTTATATTTTTCCCTGCATCCATCATCGACTTTTTTGCCGTGTCAGAAAGTTGGGGGTTCGTCAAACAGCTGAGATACTTTGTACAGCCCGGAGAACCGCTCTATCTGATATTATACGTTGGGCTAGTGATGCTATTCACCTACTACTTGACTGCGCTTTTCCATGATTCCAACGAAATTGCCAAGCACCTCAAACGACAAGGCGCATTGATCAGTGGCATACGGCCTGGTCATAACACAGCGCAATTCATCGACACTGTGCTCAGCAAACTGACGTTTTTCGGTGGAATGTACCTCGCGTTCGTATCCATATTACCTGATATCGTGATCCGTTTTTTGCATATTCCGCTACTATTCGGGGGTACATCACTTTTGATCGCTGTGGTGTGCGTAATGGATGTCATGTCACAGATTCAAACCTATTTGTTACCTGGTGCTCAAAGTGCAGGTATGCAATCAAACAGTAAACTAAAACTACTTCGCTGAGGAAAAACCATGAAAGTTAGAGCATCACTTAAAAAGATTTGTAGTAAATGTAAATTCATTCGAAGACATGGTCGTCTAAGAATAATCTGCGAAAATAGACGTCATAATCAGACACAAGGTTAAAGGAGATAGTTAATCATGTCAGTAACAATTTCAGGCCAGTTTATTGCTGAAAAAAAACACATCTGGGTGGGGTTAACCTCGATTTACGGTATTGGCAAGACTCGTGCAATGAAAATATGCGATGCTGTCAACATCCCTCATGACAGACGAGTAGGTAACCTAACCGAAGCTGAAATCGATAAGATTCGACAAGAAATCAGCAACTATCAAGTCGAGGGGGAACTACGTCGTGAAGTTGCTGTGAAGATTAAGGAAAAGATGGATCTTGGTTCTTATCAGGGTATCCGTCACCGTCGCGGCTTACCAGTGAATGGTCAACGTACCAAAACAAATGCCAAAACCCGCAAAAGACGTAAGCGTAAAGCATAAACAAGATTATCGAAGGAGTATTAACTGATGAGAAAAGTCGTGAGAGGAGCCAAAAAAGGCAGAAACGTTGCCCCAACTACCGGGATAGCAACCGTTAACTCAACATTCAATAACACTATCGTAACGGTAGCAGATCTTAACGGCCACACTATTTGCGCAGCCAGTGGAGGCATGACACAAAAAGGAAGTCGTAAAGCAACATCACACGCAGCTCAAGAAGCAGCCAAGCTTGTAGGACAGAAGGTTGTCAATATGGGCATGATGGAAATCAAAGTTATTCTAAAAGGACCTGGTAGCGGAAGAGACTCTGCAGTCAGGGGTCTCAGCGCAGCAGGACTCAAAGTCTTAACAATTGCTGATAGAACGCCAATCGCCCATGGTGGTGTGCGAAGACGTAAGAAAAAACGAGTATAATGAGGAGATACAATGTCGCTTAAGAAACCAAGAGGTAAAATTATTCGAGCTTTAAGCCCAAGTGGATCTGAACTTGTTGATCTAGAGTCTTTTAGTGGTGTGAGACCGTTAGAGAAAAAATTTAAATCTAAAAGCCTACCTGGCAAAGCGCCAGGCGTACGAAGAATGAGAGAAAGTGAATACTCTCAGCTGATGAAATCAAAACAAACAATTCGTCACTATTATGGCTTAAAAGAAGGCCAGTTTAAGCGTATATACGATCATGCTGCCCAGTCAAAAGGGTCAACAGGAGAAAATCTTCTAACATCACTTGAGATGCGCCTTGATAGTCTCGTGTATCGAGCTGGCTTTGCATCAACACGTGCACAAGCAAGACAGATCGTATCGCACAAGCACTTTCTTGTTGATGGGCAACCATTAAACATACCATCATACCGCTGCCGACCAGGACAAGTAATTTCCGTGGTTGAAAAAAGTCGATCCGCAGATATTTTCAAAATGTCTGCTGAACTAGCAAAGCAACGCGAGACCGTGCAGTGGTTAGAAACGGACTTCGACAAACTTAGCGTAAAAATACAGCACGAACCAGATCTAGACAAGCTGCAGACGCTCTTTAAAGTAAGCCATGTAATAGAGCTGTATTCCAAGTAATCGAGGATATTTTATGACACAAAATCATGACAACACAACAACGTGTGAAGACAACGACTTTTATTTAGAAGACATTTACTCAAAGTTTCTATCTCCGAAAGATTACGAGATCGAAAAAGTCTCAGAAAAAGAAATGATTTTCAAGTTAGCACCACTCGAACGAGGATTCGGGCATCTATTTGGGTATCTTTTCAGAAGAGTATTTCTGTCATCTATGATAGGAACTGCAATTGTGAAAGTCTCAATTGAGGGGGTCACACACGAGTACACAACGTTACCAGGGGTTATCCAGGATGTACAAACAATCTTACTGAATCTTAAAGATGTAGTGATTAAATCAACACATGGTGACATCGTCAATCTTCAACTCAATGTCAAAGGGCCTAAAGTTGTTACTGCAGGCGATATAGTTCTTGACAGTGATGCGAGTGTGATCAATACCGATAGAGTGCTATTTGAAGTCACTGGTGATAACGAAATCAACATTAATATGATCGCAATGATGGGGCGAGGTTACGCTACTGCTTCCTCACTTGCTGAAGACGCACTACTCGGGAATGAAGTCAATGCGCTATACCTAGACGCAAGTTTTAGTCCGATTGAAAGTGTAGTTTATCAAGTTGAAAACGCTCGTGTCGGTAATAGAACTGATCTCGACAAGCTAATCCTCACAGTTAAAACCAATGGGACAATAACCCCTGATCAAGCTGTGAGACGCGTTGCCACAATCATGCAGCACCAGCTTTCTAGTTTTGCAAGCATTCAGGAACGTAAATCAGAAGACATCAGCGGCTACCTCGATAATGTTGACCCAGTATATTCTAGATTAGTCGATGAACTCGAGTTGACAGTTCGCGCAGCGAACTGTTTGAAGTCAGAAAACATTCGCTATATCGGCGAGCTCGTACAGTGCAATGAATATGACTTATTGAGGACTCCAAATCTAGGTCGGAAAAGTATGAATGAAATCAAAGGCGTTTTAGCTGAGCTTGGACTCACGCTTGGTATGCATATACCTGAGTGGGTATCTCCGTTAGAGCATATCAAACGTAAGTCAGAACAGGAGACTAAGTCATGAATCATCAGAACGGACGTAAACGTTTCAGCCGACCAACCAGCCATTGTGAAGCCATGTTCAAAAACATGTGCATCTCGCTTTTGATGGAAGAGCAAATCAAAACAACGGTTGCCAAAGCAAAAGAGCTGAGACGTATTCTTGAACCATTAATCACCAAAGCTAAAAATGGTACAGATGTTGCTACTAGAAGGTATTTGATTGCTAAACTTGGCAATAAGAACGCTATCGAGAAACTTTTTAATGTGTATGCGCCTAAATATAAGAATCGACCTGGTGGTTACTTGAGAATACTCAAGTCTGGCTACAGAGCAGGTGATGCAGCACCAATGGCATATGTGCAGTTGGTTGACTTCGAGAAAACAGCGCAGTAGTAGCCTGTTTTGAACGACTGGTGCCGTATATCCAGAAACAATTTGTTACAAAAAACCTATTCAATTGTTGATTAGTTGTAAAAATTTAGACCAGTTCACTGAAGCGCCGTGCCTATCCAGTATTTCCACTGTATGAATAAGTTGGACAACGCCATCCGCGCCCTTGCGTTGAGATGGGACAAACACAGCTTGTTCATCTGCAAGGCACTTCTTTGCAAGCTTACTTAAAATTGCATCAGGTCCGATTTCAATGAAAATTTTAGCACCCATCTGCCAAGCATATTGTACCGATTGATCAAACTGGACAGGCTTAAGGATGTGTTGCCCCCAATACTCAGCAGATTGAGATTCTTTAATGACAGCAGCAGTTAAGTTTGATATCAGTGGTATTTCAAGGGCGCTCTTACCAGGTAGCGTCTTGCAATAGTCAACGAATCTATCAGTGATAGGATGCATGAGCTCAGAATGAAAAGGATGCGAAACAGTAAGAATCCTCGACTTTATTTTGTGGTTTTTACAATGTTGATGCATTCGCGCTATTTCAGTTGTTTCACCGGCCAAAACAATTTGTTTCGGCGCGTTGAATGCCGCATAGTTAAGATGAATTGACTCGTTGTCTAGTATCGATTGAATGGTGTCTCGCTCGGAAGCAATCGCAATCATTCCACCATCAACATTTACGGATTGCATCAAACTAGCCCGCTTCCCAATCATGGATAAAACAGTGTCTACAGCGTATGCGCCAGAGCATGCGCTACCTGAAAATTCGCCAACACTGTGACCAATGATCATATCACCAGGGACATCAATACACTTAAATAGATCGTAGAGAGCAAGCTGCATAATCACTAGGCATGGCTGTGTGTAGAGTGTTTGATTAATCTTTTCATCATCACCAATCAAGCATGGTAAACAGTCTATTAACGTATGCTCTTTTACATAAGATGCGTAGTATTCTAGTTTATTTTTATAATAGGGCACGGCCTGGTAAAGTGCCCGTGACATGCCTGCGTACTGTGCGCCTTGACCGGTAAACAGAAAGCATATTCGGTCATTATCCTTATCATATGATTGTGAGTGATCTGAGATAGATTCATAAGCATGCTGGATGCGCTCACGACATTGCTCAGGGTTGGTATAAAGAATACTCACACTATGCTTGCCGTGGCCTAAATCAGCATTGAGTGTTTTCGTAGTCAACGCTTTTTCAAGAGCGTCGTTCAGTTGATCCTCAGAGTCTGCAGTTATGCGGAACAGTTGATAATGTGATGGGGATGGTGACATAATAAATTAGATATTTTAGATTAGGTACGGGCCAACAGATAGCTTGTTAGTTAACATCGCGTACAATAGAGATATGCAAGCATACGTAGCTATAATTCCAATATGAGATAGCCCTGCGACAATGGTACTGGATCGTTGAAAATGATAATAATTAGTGAGTGAGCGTAAAAGATTAACAGGCATCAATGGCGTGATTAGTAAGCTTATTTGATATGCGAGATAGCCAATCATCCAGCCCACAACCACATCACTAATCCAGTGGGCACCTATCAAGACGCGACTAGCCATGGTCAGGACTATAAAAGCCAAGCTCAAAATTGAGCGATATGAGTTAGATTGATGATCTGGCATCATGTAAGATAATATGAAAGCAGTGGTTATACAGCTGTGGCCGCTCGGCAAGGATTGATTACCCAGCAGGGCAGACACATGACTCGGTCGAGGGTAGTGGATCAAATACTTCAACGCAAAACACACAATAAAAGCAATTGAGACTGACAGAAATAACTGCAATGCGATATCGTACTTGTCTTGGTAAGCAAGGACAATCGATAACAACGCGGTTAATAGTAGAACAAATGGGATATAGCAAATCGCAGTATGAATTAGAGATAACTGTACAATTGGCGCATGCTGACTACTAATAAGCGCGAACACGGCTTGATTAATCGTATCAGTTCCACCATTGATAATAGTGAGTGATGCCAAAGCTAGCCCAATGATGAGGAGAATGACTCTGAGAATAACGGGTCTCATTGCTAATGGTTGTCTAATGCGATGACAAACAACTGTTAACAACGATTCAATTTTGGAAGAGCTGGCGAGTTGGTTTGAAAAAAAGAGCGCACAACAGCAGGCGCCCAAGCAGGTTAACATAAGCACATTGATGATCAAACTCGTCTGAGCAAAAATGTCAAAATTAAACCATGCTATAAATGCACCAGGAGACAGATGCACAACAGCCCATAAAAACACTGAAGGCAGTGCGGCTAAGCTAAAATGAGTGCTATTCATCTTAAAAATACCTGCAAACAGCGGAACAGAGCTTCTAAAAGGACCAATAAAACGGCCAATAATGATACTCAATGGACCATGGTGCTGAATAAAAGACTCTCCCGCCGACAACCAGTGGAGCTTGTTATAGATCGATGCCTTCTTGTGCGCGACGTCTCTGAACGCATAGCCGATAAAGAAGCCAACATAGTCTCCGAGCATTGCCCCGACGATGATTAACGAGAATGTTTGCCAGCCAGGAATGACACCTGAAGCCATCAGCCAGCCAATAGGCGGCATGGTAAGCATCCCAGGGAAGAAACTACCAATAAAAGGCAAAGACTCGATAAACGCAAAAATAAACGCAATTGCAATTGCATATTCAGGATTGCTCTGCGCGATCTGGTTAATTTGTTCTAGCATGATCAACCTCTATATTTTTTTGCTCAGCCTGAAGATCAGCATGATAGGATGACCGAACCATGAAACCGCTAGCAACATTCTGAAAACCCATATCTTTGGCAATTTGACCAAAGCGCTTGTATTGATCAGGCGATAGATAACGCATGACAGGAGTATGGTATTGGCTAGGAGCAAGATATTGGCCAATGGTCACCATGTCAACTTGATGCGCCCTGAGATCACGAAGCGTTTCAATAACTTCGTCGTCAGATTCACCAAGACCAAGCATTATCCCTGATTTTGTAGGAATAGACGGATTACGCTTTTTGAAAGTGTCTAGCAGCGTTAGGGAATGCTCGTAGCAGGATCCAGGACGAGCTTTTTTGTACAACGAAGGGACAGTTTCAATATTATGATTGAAAACATCAGGTGCATCAGCAGATAAAATATCCAAAGCCCGCTTTGCTCTACCACGAAAATCTGGAACGAGAATCTCAATTTTCGTTTGAGCGCATAAACGACGGGTTTCTCTGATACAATCAACAAAGTGTTGTGCTCCACCATCCTTGAGATCATCTCTATCAACAGACGTGATCACCACATACCGTAGCTTCAATCGAGCAATCGTCTGTGCAAGCTTACCGGGCTCTTCAGGTTCCAACGGGTCCGGTCTGCCATGCCCAACATCACAAAACGTACACCTACGAGTACATTTATCACCCATAATCATAAAGGTTGCAGTGCCTTTGCTAAAGCATTCATGTAGGTTAGGGCAGCTTGCTTCTTCGCAAACAGTCACAAGCCCTTGCTCTCTGAGCAAGTGCTTCATCTTCTTCACATGACCGTGAGGGTCTAATCCAAGACGAACTTTTGCCCATTCAGGTTTTGGTAATATATTCCGTTCTGCCAGTACAGGAATCTTGATCGGCACCCTTTTAAGTTTTTCTTGCGCTCGTTCAATTTTGTTCATAACTGCTTCTTTTCCCGTGTCACAAATTCATGTTAACTATTCATAATTATATAATTATTTGACACAAATGCCAACTGGTAATGACGCAAAATGTTGAATTTGAATACGCAAAAGTCGTTAATAATTAATTGATGACAATATTGCCATTCTTGCCCCATGATCGAGATATTTCCTCTATGCATAAAGTAATCATATCTACGATTTGCACCGTACTATGGGCGCTTACTTGCGTCATTTTCTGAGCGCGGCCGCATGGGTGAATGGCATCAAAAGGGCTGAGGTCCATATCAACATTTAAAGAAAAGCCATGGTAGGAATAATTGTGCCGCATACGGAGGCCTATTGATCCAATTTTTTCTTCGTTGACATAAACGCCACGGTGCTTAGAATGTGCTGTAGCAACAATATCGACACGCGATAAGATACCAATCATGGTCTGCTCAATTGTCGATACAAGGTTGCTTAAGCGGTCATCGCCATCGATACGAAGCAACAAATAAGCGACGACTTGGCCGGGTCCATGGAAAGTAATTTGGCCACCTCTGTCGGTGTCTACAAGCGGGTGGGGTAAAGGGTTGAGGATATCCCTGGATTGGCTGAGTTTGCCACGCGTATAAACGGGAAAGTGCTCCAGTAGCCAGACTTGGTTAGGGCTTGAAGCAGAGCGGTGATGGCTATAATGCCGCATGGATTGAAGGCAGTTAAGATAATGTTGATGGCCAAGTAATGAAATCACCAATTGGTCGGCGCTAAATGAACGCATAGCAATGGGGCATGAAAGCTGATCAAGAGTCAGCTTGCCGCTATCGGGCTGTAAAGAATTGATAGGCATTGGTTAGTTTTAAGCTGATCCAGTCTATTAATCGTCCCAGAATACTACAAACCGGAACATCAGTACTCGATATCAAGGGGATTTCACGAATAAGCGTGCCATCAAGATAAACTCGATAACTACCGATTGAATCACCTTTTTTGAGTGGGGCTTGAATGGATTCATCGAGCGACACTTTCATAGACAGTTTTTGCACATCATTGTGCGGCACAGAGAGGTGTAATGTGGATTGCAATGATGGGGTTACATAGGCAGTCTTGCCGTACCATGTACGTGCTTTAGGGATGTTTTTGTCATGGGTTACACTGACGTTACGGAATTGACTTTCAGCATGATTCAGTAGCTTCTTCACGGCACTGTCGCGGGCTTTTTCCGTACGGGCGCCGAAGGCGGTTGCGATAATCGTCTGCCCATTACGCTTCGCTGCTGCAACCAGGCAATAGCCTGCTTCTTGTGTATGTCCAGTTTTGAGGCCGTAAACATGGTCATCGCTCCAAAGCAGGCGATTGCGATTGTTTTGGGTAATGTTGCCATAGGTCATTGTCTTCATCTTGGTGTGCTCAAGCACCTCAGGATGGTCATTGACCAAGTTAATACCGATCAATGACATATCGTAGGGTGTGCTGTAGTGTGCTTTATCAGGCAGCCCT
>DCKN01000016.1 GCA_002320385.1 Proteobacteria bacterium UBA1673 | reverse complement strand
TGTGGTTCGGCGACGACGATATGCGTACGCACTGCTTGGTTTTTGGATCTACTGGTTCGGGTAAAACAGTATTCCTGACCTCATTAACTTACAACGCACTAGTGCAGTCGAGCGGATTTATTTATGTTGATGGTAAAGCTGATAATTCGTTATTTGCAAAAATATTCGCAATGATGAAATATATGGGCAGAGAAGACGACCTGCTGCTTATCAACTTCATGACAGGTGCAAAAGACATACAAGGAGCACAAGAAAATAAGCAATCAAACACGATGAACCCATTTGCTTCAGGCTCCTCAGGAATGTTATCCAACCTAGTTGCGAGCATGATGGACTCAGGTGGGAGCGGCGGTGATGGCGACATGTGGAAAGGGCGGGCTATCGCCTTTGTTGAGTCGCTATTCAAAATTCTCGTCTATCAGCGCGACGCAGGCAATATTCTATTGGATGCACATACAATCAGAAACTATTTTAGCCTAGAACGACTCGAGGCTATGGCGGCAGACAAAGTATTTATTCGAGACGGACAGTTTGACATAAGTCTAGAAGATGTGCCTGAGACAATCATGCAGCCAATCACAAACTACCTGCTCACACTTCCTGGTTACGTTAAAGAGAGAAAGGGTAAGCAGGTATCGCAAGTCTACGAGCAACACGGATACATTACAATGCAGCTGACCAGAACATTCACCTCGCTGGCGGATAGCTATGGTCACATCATGCGGACAAAATTAGCCGAAGTTGATATGAGGGATGTTGTATTGAACAGGCGCGTACTAGTTGTATTGCTGCCCGCATTAGAAAAATCACCGGATGAGCTAGCGAATTTAGGAAAAATTGTCATATCATCACTCAAAACAATGATGGCGTCAGGTCTTGGGGATACAGTTGAGGGGAGCTATCAAGATGTTATCCTAAGAAAACCAACCAACGCACCAACACCCTATCTTTGCGTGCTCGATGAGTATGGCTATTATGCTGTAAAAGGGTTTGCTGTTGTACCAGCACAAGCACGATCACTTGGATTCTCTGTCGTTTTCGCAGGACAGGATCTACCAGCGTTCCAAAAAGCATCCAAAGAGGAAGCAGCATCTATTGGCGCAAACACCAATATCAAGATATGTATGAAGTTAGAAGATCCCACTGATACCTGGGAGTTCTTTATGAAAAGTGCCGGTGAGGCGTATGTGACTGCAGTTGAAAGTTTTAATTCACAGAATCCGGGACTAACCGGAACTTACATGGACTCTAAAAGCGCAAAAGCAGAAAAAAGGGCGCGAATCAACTTGCTGGATTTAAAAGAGCAGGGCGTCGGTGAAGCACACGTATTCTTCAAGTCAAGAATCATCCGTGCGAATTTATTTTTTATGGATCCTGGGCCAGCCAAATCAATGCGTTTGAACCTATTACTCAAAGTTGAAATTCCAAAAGATGAAGTACTCTACACACTGGTAAAAAGTATTGAAGATTTTGAAGAGTTACTCAACACATCAGGCATACCGCAGATCAAAGTAGAGACCGATGAGGATCTAGAAAGAATCATTGAAAATACAAACAAGCAGAGTCAAATGTTAGACTCAATCGATAAAGGAATTAATGTATTATTTGAGGTGCACAAACAGATTATTAAGAAAGATAGTGCCGATAACGAAGTCATTGAATCACATGCCTTGCCAGAAAATACACAGCCGCAGGCTGTGGCTACGCCACCAATACAGGCTGACGTTGAAGTAACACCAGTGGATGATGTGCAAACGAATAAGTATCATTCAATCGATATTTTTATGCGCGTGAACCTCAGTGACAGAGAGAAAGCTGTGATTCAAACAGATGAGAACAAGGAAGCATTTGAAATGCCTCTAATTAATTCGGTTCATTTTACCACGACGAGCCTCTACTTACTAAGACTACTGGGTAGGCAAAAAGAACAGGCTTCATCTGAGATTGAGCGGACTGAAAAACTCATCAGGGCAAAAACAACTTATGCAGATGGCGAGATGGTAGCAATTGAGCAGATGCTTGGAAACATTAATGCTTTGATCAAAGAGATCGGGCAGTAACAAAGGGGACAAATGATGTTTAGATTAGTTATTTTACTGACTGTAGTTTCTGCAATGACGGTCAATATACAAGCTGCAAGTCGATTGAAATCGCCTAGCAAGCACAGATTTTACCTACTATCAACGTACACGCCCGACGATGTAAGCGTCAGTAAGCAAAAATTCTCAAATAGTTATCAAAATATATCAAAGCAAGGCATTCTGGTTTACCGAAACGGCCAAACATACAGCGTTCTAGTGCCAATAATGAAAATTTACAACAAGGGGTCAGCAAATTACGCCACAAATGGTGAGAAAACTCTGAGAGAATTGAGTCAATTTCTCGCTTATTATGATGTTGACTTCATGAGCTTCACAGGTATTTCCTTCACAGAAGAGGCGCACGAAGAAGCCGGTGCCGCTGCGGTATCAGGGCTCAAAGGTGATTATAAAAAGCATCGCGGTATGAAGACTAATTTATCCAGGCAGCCTAGAAAAATTGCGCCGAGAATCATAGCGCTCAAGCAAACATCTAAAATGGTTAAGGCAATGAAGACGATGCAGAAAAAAATGTTAAATATCGGGATCTCCGTTACTGCCGAGATTGAAAAAAATAGCGCCTTCATGAAGGGTATTTCAGACAACGTCAACAGTACGATGTCATCAGCAAAGTCGAGTCTTGAGACTGCTTCAATGATCGCCCAAGAGATTGCAGCAGGAAGCCAAGATCTTGGAATATACGATGACGGCGCAATTCTTATAGAGTTCAAAAAATATTAAAAATCACTTAAGCAGCGCTTGTAAAAATTACAGTCTGTTGATAATCTAACAAAGTAGGGGGAGTTATGGCTTTAGATTATGTTGAAAGGCTCAAAGTCGAGCCAACATTCTATCGGAGTTGTTTTCGTGGGACAGTGAATTTTACTGGCGTTCTAATACTCATCAATTTCGCATTGTGCATGTTTGCGGGATTCAAAGCTATGAATCCAAAGAAGACACAATGGATTGTAACAACAGTTGATGGTAGGCTAATTAGGATTTAAGGCAAGATGGACAATCAAAAAGCAGCTGAGCTCGTATTTAACCGAAACTTCTTTTACAGAGACAGTTACAAACGAGTAATGAGTATCGGTCTTATATCGATTATCTCTAATGTTATCCTAGTTCTAGCAACGGCCTATGCGATCATTAATCCTGCCCCGGCCAAATTTATTGTTACTTCGCCAGACGGGCGCATCATTCCCGTAGAGCCACTTAGTGCTGCTGTTAAGTCAACACCACAGATTCTCGCATGGGCAAACATGGCAGCAACCAAAATTAACTCGTTTGACTTCGTTAACTACAGACAGCAGCTACAAGAGGCTTCAAATTACTTTTCTGCGGACGGTTGGCAAGACTATAAGAGACAGCTTGTATCAAGTGGAAATGTAAAATACGTTGTTGAGAACCGGTTGGTAGTGACCTCAGTTGCAACAGGTGCGCCTGTTGTCGATCAGCAAGGCTTAATCAAAGGGGTGTATTCATGGCGTGTGACACTGCCAATACTCGTTAAATACTCAGGCGCTACGATCACAAGAAATATACCGCAAACTGTCACGATGCTGATACAAAGAGTTAGCATAAACAATAACCCCCAGGGTATTGGTATTTCATCATATAGGGCCAGGTAATGAGAAGATATCGTTCAAATAATGTCGTGAGCATGGTGGTCATGCTGATTGCTACACTGTTTATCGTAGCAGTCGCAGATGATCATGCTGACAAAGAAATCTCAATCAAAGCACTGCAGAAACAAATTCAAGAAGAGAACATCATAAAGTCTATTGATGTGGAAGATATCGGCGTTAACGAGAGTATCGCAACAGAGGCATTTAACAGCGTCGCGCAGACAGTATCCCCATTGTCACCCAATCAAGCAAAAACGATCAGGCATCTGTGGAATGAAAGCCAAAGAATGACAACATACAAAGGCAGTGCCCCACCTGAGCCAGTAAACAGTTCAAAGATAGTAAACCTTGAGAATGGGCAGTTACCGACGATCGTCCGACTTAGTGCGGGTTACGTCAGTGTCATCGCATTCTACGATGCAACTGGAGCGATATGGCCGATAAAAGGTTACAGTATCGGTAATCCCTCATCGGTAAATATTGTCTGGAATGAGGGAACGGCAGATGATGAAGTAACAGGTGAAGGCTACTCAAATACGCTATTACTGCAGGCCCAAACTCTGTACAAAACAACGAATATGGTGGTGATGCTCAGAGGGCTCAACACACCAGTTGTTCTGGAATTGATCCCGGGACAGCAGCAGGTCGACTACCGCATGGATCTTCAAGTACCAAAACAAGGTCCACTCGCAAAGAAAGTAGAAGTGACGGATCTGTTGACAGGAAATAACGTACCAGGCTACCTAATCGATCTAATCAATAATATTCCACCAGCCAGGAGCGTCCAAGCGCATGTTCAGGGTGGTGAAGCGCAAGCGTGGATTTACAAGAAAAAGCTACTCATGAGAACACCACTCGAGATCATCTCGCCAGCGTGGGCAACAAAATTAAACGGCCCTAACGGATTAGTTCACGTTTATGAGCTGCCTCTGACATCATCAGTGATAGCGCTTAAGAACGGTGATGTTGTTAAACTCAAAATCGAAGGTGTTTAAGTGGACGAAAAGCAAAACAAGCCATATCGTGAAGATAGTATAGGATCAAAACTGGTCATCTTCATTGGGGGTATTATCGCAGTTGTTGCCATTGGCTATGGTCTCTACTTGTTCAGTGGCAGTCAACCAGGTCCAGAAACGAGTGCCGTAAAGAAAACACGGCCCGGCTCGGTAACGTCAGCAAAAGCAGGCGAGGTAACTGCAGAGTATGCAGGATTGAATCAACAAAAAGACGATGAGGTTTATCAACAAGCAGTTAAGAGTGGCGGTAGTGCACTCCCTAGTGTCATCGGCTCCGCTGGATATATCACTAACCCAAGCAGTTTCGCTAGTAGCGCTGAAAAGGCGCTCAAAAAAGGCGCTGCTAATGTCGTTAAATGTACGCTTGACTACGCGAAAAAAGCGAGACAAGCCGGAGTAACAGCTTTTGAGCTTAAGTGCCAAGGCTGCGACGCCAAGACACTGAGAGACGCAGGATACACGGCTGGTGAGCTGGCGCGCGCAGGCTACAGTGCTGCTGAACTTAAGGCAGCAGGATATAGCGCAGCAGAACTTAAATCAGCTGGATTCTCAGCTAAGCAGCTACGTGCAGCAGGCTTTTCAGCAGATGAGCTCAACAAGGCAGGTTATAGCGCAAAAGATCTTCTATCCGCAGGTTTCTCACCAAAAGAGCTCCTTGATTCAGGCGTTAGCGCGAGCGATCTCAAAGATGCTGGCGTTTCAGATCAGGCGCTTTTAGCTGCTGGCGCAAATCCGGATGCATTATCGGCAGAGAGAAAATGTAATCTACCGAAATCAAAGCGCAACTGTCCGATTGGATGGGCAAGAGAACAGCGCGACAAAGGCATATCAGCAGATGAGTTAAAGAAATATGGTTGTTCAGTGATGGTACAAAGGCAGGCTGGATTCACAGCCGGTGAGCTAAAAGACGCTGGTTATGATGCGCATGAGCTTTACTGCGCGGGATATACAGCTAGCGACTTACTACAAGCTGGTTACAGCGCTGCAGATCTGGCAAAAGGTGGGTTCTCCACAGAACAGATGCTAGCTGCTGGCGTCAAGCCAGAAGAATTAAAAGGGATCGTTTCATGCGAACAGATAGCAAGAACTCATGACACATCAATTCCAGCGGCAGAGCTTAAAAAACTGGGTTGCACAGCAGAACAATTAAGACGTGCAGGTTACACGGCTGACCAACTCAAAGAAGCAGGCTATAGCGCAGCGGATCTGAAAAGCGCAGGTTATAGTGCAGCAGACTTATTGAAAGCTGGATTTTCACCAAAAGCGCTTCATGATGCGGGATACTCAGGAAAAGCGCTCAGAGAAGCAGGCGTGTCGGCCACTGATATGAAAAATGCTGGTTACAGCGCAAGTGAGTTAGAAAAAGCTGGCTTCACACCAGGCGACCTGGTCCGAGCTGGATACAGTCCTGGCGAGATATCCGAAGGCAGCGGAATAGACAAGCAACTAGCAGAAAAAATCAAGAATGGTGTGCCATGTGAAGAGTTGAAGAAAGAGGGTTACAGTGCTTCACAGCTGAAAAAAGCTGGCTACGACGCTGAAAAACTACTATCGTGTGGCTTTTCAGCCGAAGCATTAATCAATGCAGGCTTTAGTGCCAAAAAAATTGCCGGTCTTGGCGCTACACTCAAAGCACTGCACGATGCAGGTGTGTCAGCCAAGGATCTCAGAGAAGCAGGGAAATCAGCTTGCGAATTGAAAAAAGCAGGATACTCTGCAACAGAGTTGAAAACTGCGGGCTACTCAGCAAATGAAATGAAAAAATGCTTCACGCTGAGCGAACTCAGAGATGCTGGGTTCAGCGCGAAAGAACTATTAGATGCAGGTTACAGTCCTAAAGATCTCAAAGACGCAGGATTTACAGCAGAAGAGCTACAAAAAGCTGGTGTGAGTGCGGCTGATCTTAAGGATGCTGGCTTTACTGCAAAAGAGCTCGCCGCAGCAGGATTCAGCGCAAAAGATCTGCTAAAAGCAGGTGTCGATCCAAAAGAGCTGAATGACATGGGCTTCTCTACAGCAGATTTAGCCAAAGCCGGCCTAAGTGCTGCGGAATTGAAAAAGCTCGGCGCAGATTTGTGCGAGATGCTCAAAAATGGAGTTAAGGTTGAACAGGCCCTCCAAGACGGATACAACGAAGACGAACTAAAGTCTTGTGGCGTTAGCGATGATCAAATTGCAGCAGCAAAGACTAGAATTAATGAATATTGCTCAGTCCAGAAAGCAAAGGGGTTTAAAGCGCAAGGACTATCAGCAAAAGAGTTGAAAGACAAAGGCTGTAGCGCCGAGGTTCTACGCGAAGCAGGCTACAGTGCAGCGGAACTAAAGGCTGCAGGGTTTACGCCAGCAGAATTAAAAGCAGCAGGATTCAGCGCTAAGGATCTTGAGAATGCTGGATTCAGTGCATCAGCGCTTAAGAAAGCAGGATTCTCAACAAAAGATCTTCTCAATGCAGGATTCACGCCAAGAGAGTTAAGACGTGCTGGCGCTAGTGCATCCGATTTGCTTGCAGCTGGAGTTAATCCAAAAGATCTTTATAAAGCTGGTTACTCAGCTAAATCCTTAAAAGATGCAGGTATAAGTGAGAAGCAACTACTAGATGCTGGCGTTTCACCTGAGCAATTAGCAAGTGCTGGGTTCTCCGATGGCGCAGCAGTATCCGCAGCGGTTGGCGATGGTTCGAAGTGCACAGTCGATAGCGCCAAAGCGCAAATCGCTAAAGGGGTATCTATCTCGGCACTGAAAGATGCCGGTTGCAGTGCAACAACGCTGAAGGCAGCCGGAGTGTCAGCAGCAGCACTTAAAGCCGCTGGCTTCACAGCGGAGGAACTTAAAGCTGCTGGATTCAGCGCAGGGGATCTCAAGAAAGCAGGCTTTACTACAGATGAACTCAAGAAAGCAGGCTACGGTGCTCAGGATTTGATCAATGCTGGTTACACACCAAACGAACTTACGCAAGCAGGCTACGGCGCTGGCGAAATCAATGCAGCCATTGCAAATGCCAATAACGAAAAGCCAAAGAGTAAACAGTCAGCAGCAGACCAGCGTTTACAGCAAATGCAAGCAGAGAATCAAAAACAGATGGACGCCGCCGCCCGATCAGCGAAAGTAACTGCGCTGCAAAACACGATGAAGAGTCAGATGATGGGGCTTGTTCAAGGCTGGGCACCAAATAAGGTCACACAATCATCAAAAATAGGCTCAATAAAAACCGAGGTAAAGAAAGATAGCGATGGCAAAGTCATCATGCCTGTTGCCACTAATGCGAATGTGACAGCGAGCATCCCTGGACCAATATTAGAAGAAAAAGAAATGGTGCCAACTGGAACATTGATGTATGCGAAGCTTGAGGTCGGTATTAATAGTGATGTGGATCAGCCAGTGCTGGCAACTGTGACATCAGGACCGCTCGTTGGAGCAAAACTAGTTGGTAAATACAGCCTCGATAACAGCAGGCTTTCTATCACCTTTACCAATATTAATATGGGTGGGCCGACAGGATCAATAAGCGCGATTGGACTAGATGCTGAGTCTGCACAAGCGGCAATTAATGGTAACAACAATTATCACATAACCGAGCGCTACGGACTGACATTCCTAACCAACTTCATGTCAGGATTGAGCAGTGCGATCACATCGAATGCAACATCTACAACGACAACAACTTCGTCGAATTCATCCTCATCGACTACCACGAGCTCAAATTCGAATGATTATGATTGGGAAGAATATACTCTGACAGGAATCGGTGCTGCCGGAACAGCATTGAGTAATAATCTTAACGAACTACTCAACGATGTTCCAACATTGACTGTTACTGTTCCATCTGGTCAATTGATCGGCGTACTAATAACCAGTGATTATGTCGTTGGTGCAAGCTAGGGAGAAACAATATGAGTGATTACTTCTCAGATAAAGACGATCAGTCCTTTGAAATGCCGAACGACGATCCATCAGCAGCTAATACACAACCAAATCCGGTGCAACAACCCGTTGACCCAGTCAGTGGAAGTGATATCGATGAGTCTGGATTCGGTGCGACTGAAAAAGCGACTGGTTCACAGCAGCAAGATTTAATGTATATGGGTATCATGGCATTGATTATCGTGGTGATGCTGTACATTCTTTACTCTATGTTTTTTGCGGTTACTGCGTCAGATAAAGAGAAAATCGAGCCAGTGAAAGTCGAAGCAACACCTGCGCCTAAGCCGATTGTTGAGGCTGTAAAAGCCCCCAAACCAGTCGAGAATATCGTTGCTAAACTTGATCCGAAGGATCGACAACAAATCGACAAACAGTCCGTAAGCATCAACGAGAACCAAGATAAAATCAATGAAATACTCGAAGAGAGCCAATATATGACAACAATGGTTAGAAAACTTGGAGATGCGAAAAATAAGATCGATAAGCGCTTTGAAGATCTCGAGTCTGAGATCGACAGATTAGCAGCAGTGACGGAGCAAGCGCAAGAGAAAATTGATGCCCTCGAGAAAAAGCTGACTGAAAAAACGAAGCCGAAGGTAAAAGAAAAGCCAAAGATGACCTACACGCTGCAGGCAGTGGTTGAAGGGAGAGCTTGGATCGAGAATAACAAAGGTCGAAGTATGACTGTCAAAGTAGGCGATGTGATAGAAGATTATGGTGTTATCACTAAGATTGATGCGGTCAACAGTTTGGTCCACTGCTCATCTGGGAAGACCATTAGGGTTCAATAATGGCCATTACGTATCGTTTTCACCGGTACAATAATCTAATACAGTTTTTAGGTTACACGCCGCTATTACCACTGATAATGACCCTACCAGCGCAAGCTGAGTTATCGCCTGAGACTGTTGACTGGATCGGAGGAGAGTTTCTCGACTTCTTCGCACAAACCGGTACAAGCGGGCTCGACATGTCCCAGATTTTCAGTAATATCGGCATGCAAATAGATCCGATAATGAATTTCTTAGTGGTGTTGTGCTACGTCGTTGGTGTTGGCCTCAGTGTATCTGCAATTATGAAGCTAAAAAAGTTTGGCACACGAACGGCCTTCATGAGCGTTGAAATGTCTCTTGTTGGCCCATTCATGCAATTTTTTATAGGTGTGGCGCTTTTTTATATGCCATATTTTATCTCTTCGATTAACCTCACCATTTTTACATCCAGTGGGGTAGAAAATGAGCTTGGGTACAGCAGTTCGAGTGTTGACTATAATGCTTACGTTGAGCCTGTCCTTGGAATCATCCAAATCATTGGTGTTATTTCATTTATGAGGGGATGGCTAATGTTGTCTAAAGCCACTAATCCTGGACAACAACCCGGCGCAATATCAAAGGGTGTCACGCACGTTGTCGGTGGAATTCTTGCAGTTAATATCCGTACATTCATCACAGTAATTTATCAAACACTCGGATTAACCTAGTAATTGGAAATCAACGTTGATTGGGAGAGTGTGACGAAGAATTTTCTGGATCTCGATCAGCAGTCATTTGTATGCCAAGGTTTGCGGTTGCTGGATCACTAATTTTGCTCGTGCCAGAATCTGTTGGTCGTAGAGCATCCGCTTTCACTGGTTCCAGACCAGGGCTCTTTCGCTCAGCTTGAACTGTACGCCACATAGCAGCAGTTGTATTCTCTTTGTCTGCTTTCGTATCTCTTGGTAGTAATGTCATGATCTCACTCCTTATCCAATTTTTATAGCATAAAAACTATTGGTTTGCAGGATAAAAAATGCTAAGTTAATATTAATTAATAGTTTTGTTAACTCATGCTGATAAGATTTTTGTTGATTGGGCTATCGATCGTAGCATACGCGAATCAGCTAAACTGTGTTTCTGGCAGCAATCAGGCACTTAGTTTAGGCTGCATTGCTAATAGAATGACCGGAGGCGCTACGACATTGGTCGATTTATTATTAGGACTGTCTTTCGTATCTGGTTGGGGATTTATCATTGCCGCTATATTTAAGTTTAAACAAGTTAGAGAAAACCCAACGCAAGTACCAGTGAGTACGCCTTTTGCGTTTTTGCTCACAGCAATGCTTTTAATTTTTATACCAGGACTGATGTCAACTGGTGCAATCACAATTTTTGGTAACATGTTTAGTGGATCGCCCCAGTCATTAACAGGTCAGGAGGCGAGAAACGTCGGTCTATTTCAGGATTCATCGTATCGGCCAACTTTGACCAGTCCATCCTCAAGTAGTTTATTTGGTACTGCTGCTAGAATCACAGAGATATTCCCAGATCTCATGAATGTCATTATTGGATCAGCTTATCTAGCTGGCTTAGGCTTCTCTATTGCAGCGATGATAAAACTCAAAGCTGTTAAAGACAACCCACAGCAGAACTCTCCCACGATACCCCTAGCGTACATTGCGATTGCCGTGCTACTTGTCTTCATGCCATCAATCATCGAGCCTGTATCTGACACGCTATTCGGTAGTACCGATGACGTCCAAGCAGGCGCACTTGGTCAGGGATCATCAGCACTAATACAAGAAAATTAACTACGGAGACAACTCAATGCAACATAGAAAAAAATTAGGATTTAGAGCCAAGTACGTGGCACTTTCAGCGTGCTTACAACTGAGTTCGAACGCATTAGCCGGTAAGAGAATGACGACTGGTGAGAATTTCATCGGATCTGACAACGCTGATAGTGGCATCAAAGCAATTTTTAACAATGTGTACTCCGATTTTGGGCAAATAGCAGAATTGATGGGTGGTGTTGCTTATCTAGCAGGACTAATTTTTGTCTTTGCCTCAATGCTTAAGATCAAACAACATCGAGATAACCCTGCTCAAGTATCGATCTCAACAGCATTGATTTTTCTCCTAGCCGGAGTAGGGCTAATTTTCTTACCATCAACGCTACAAGAGGGAGCCACAACAATATTTACAAGCATCGATACTAGCTATACGGGCGTCTCAGATTCCAATATAAGTGATAATCCATGGGCTAAGGGCGGATAATCTTATTAGAAAGCACATCGCAACGAAAAAAATTGAGCCGCATTGCCCAACGCCCAAGTATTGTGATCAAGAAAGAGGCCTGCTTATTGAACAACCAATCTTATCAAATCCTTGGCTAAGACATCTATCGCTGAGTTTTTTTACTGCCTGAAGTTAATCGTGAGCTTGAGTGAGAAACTCTTAAAGTGAGTAGTGTCAATACTTGCAAATAGACTTAATTTGTGGTTAATTTTATAAGAGATTGAAACTAAAGCGGGAGCAAAAATGAACAAACGATTTCTAACAATAGTAGCAGCATCAATTGGACTATCAGCCTATGCGAACATTGGTGATATGGCAGCGTCAATTAACAGCACATTTACGGAAATATCATCGTTAGTCGGTGGTGCGGCGTATCTTTTTGGATTGATATTCACTGTTGCAGGATTATTTAAATTTAAACAACACAGAGATAATCCACAACAAGTACCGATAGGTACCTGTTTTACACTCCTTGGGATTGGTGTCTTAATGATTTTCTTACCAAACCTGATCACACAATCTGGTAGCACTGTGTTCTCATCAGGCACTACTACAGGCGGCGCTTCAGGTTCAGGATTCGCTGACATCGGTGGCTCTTCTTAATCGTAATATTGGATAGTTTAAGATGGTCTCCCTCAACCTTAGGTTTTCTCGTGGAAGCTATGAAGTCTTCTCTAAGCGAGAAGCAACTAAAGGGTTTCAAAGCTTCAAAAACAAGATTTTTGAGAGAGACCACAACAAATGTCTTTTTTGTGGGTTTCGCGCCACCAAGCACATGTGGGTCGCCAACAAAGATGGTAACTACAGAAATAACAAAATGAGCAATATGGTCACATGTTGTCCGCTTTGTAAGCAGTGCTTATTTGTCGAGCATGTTAACGCTATGGCTGGTGGTGGAATCCTGATCTATCTTCCCGAAATGTCTCAAGCAGACTTAAACGGGCTTTGCCACTCGCTGTTCTGCGCAATTGCAAACGCCACGATTCATGAGCGCACAGCGCAAGACACTTACAACGCTTTCAAACTACGAAGTAATCCAGTTGAGAAGGCTTATGGAGAAGGTCGAAGCGATCCAAAAATTTTCGGTGAGATGGTATTGAATACGCCAAATGACCGTATTGACAGTATTGCCAATGAAGTTTTGAAGGATCTTCGATTATTACCTAAGCTCACTGACTTCAAACAACAAATCCAAGATTGGTCACAGGATGCTGCAACCACAGCAAGCAAATAGTTATATAACAGACGGAGACAAGATATGAGTAGCATGATCGACCCAGTGTTAGATTCTGTTGATACATTACTTGCTTGGTTCAGTAGTGGGCTTGCAAAAACAATCCAATCTAATTGTGACATTCAGACAGCAGATGGACCAGTGTCACTCGTCACCAATGATGGTTCTCTCTGCACCGTAATGAAAGTAGACGGGGTCACATCAATCGTCGGGAAAGACGAGTTTGAGTTGATACATAAAGGGTTAGTCGAAGCATTCTCACCATTTATGTCAATTGATGGCCATGGGTTACAGGTTATTTATACCTACAGTAAAGAAAAAGTACACGAACAGCTTGAAGATAATTATGCTGAGAGCCGAGCAACTTGCCGAACACTCAACCTGGATTTACATGATTTGCTCGACGAAAGACTTATCAATATGGCCAAGTGGTGCGCATACGAAGCGGTGTATATCGTCGTTTGGACAAAAGTTGAGAGTTTGACTAGAGAACAGCAAAAAAACGCGCTTGCTAAAAAAACGAAGCAGTACAAAGCTAACAATATGCCTGTTTTTCGTTACACGCAAAATATCGTAGCCGCTATCCCGGATTTAAGAGATAGCCACAATACCAATATAAAGACCGTCATAAGCACTGCAAAAAGCCACGGGTTGCGAATAGAAGCACTTGATGTTCATCGGGCAGTTTATGAAATCCGTCGAGAGGTAGACAGAGAGTTCACCGATAAAAATTGGGCTGCAGTTCTACCAGGAGATATAATAAAACCTAAAATAGCAAGCAGCTTTACGGGTGATGTAGCAGATATACTCTGGCCGTCGCTGGTGAAACAGATTTTTCCCAGGGATGCATTCAATAAAACATTTGATTCCGTTCAAGTGGGCAACATGATTTATGCTGGTGTGTATATCGATCTATTCCCAAGAGATATACAACCATTCAATGCACTACTTGGTCGGACATTACAATCAGCAATTCCATGGAGAATTTCATTCTTACTTGAGAGTGGCGGATTACAAACTGTAAAGATGAAAAAAGCATTATCTGTTATACTTTCGTTTTCCTCTGCTCAAAACAGACTAATCGCTGATGGAATCGACCTATTAAGTTATATTGATTTGAATACTGACGATTCAATTGTAGCGCTCAAGGTTTGTGCGACAACTTGGGCACCAGAAACAGATATGGCGCTCCTAAAAGTACGCCACTCAATTCTAGCCCGAGCAATACAGGGCTGGGGTACCTGCGATGTCAGTCAGTTCTGTGGTGATCCCTTCAGTGGCTATGTCTCAACTGTTCCAGCAGTATCTACTCAGAGTGTTTCAACCAGTACTGCCGCGTCTTTAAGCGATGCAATCTGTATGCTGCCGTTATTCAGGCCATGTTCACCATGGGAGAAGGGTGCACTATTGTTCCGATCACCAGACGGGAAAATCTGGCCATACCAACCCGGGTCGCCGATACAAACGACCTGTATCGATCTTTTCTTTGCCCGGCCGGGCTCAGGTAAATCTGTATTATCCAACGCTACGAATCTCGCTTTGTGTCTCATGGGCGGACTTAAGCGTCTACCACGTATCTCAATTATTGATATTGGCCCTTCAAGTAGTGGTCTGATTTCCCTCCTAAAAGAAGCATTGCCGGTTGAGCAGAGAAATCAAGCAGCATATTATCGATTGCAAATGACAGAAGAATACAGTATTAATCCATTCGATACGCAGCTAGGATCAAGAGTGCCTTTACCCACCGAGCGATCCTTCCTAATCAACTTCATCGCATTATTGACGACACCCATTGGTGAGAGCAAGCCATATGACGGTATGACAGATATGATTGGCTTAGTTGTTGACGAAGCCTACAAAAGTTTTTTAAATGAGAATAGTCCCAATATCTATGCTGAGACAACCGATCCTGAGATTGATGCTGTTCTAAAAGACATCAACTTTGTTGCCGATGAAAAGACTTCATGGTGGGAGGTGACAGATGCACTTTTTCTAGCAGGCTGTGTATCTGAGGCAATGAACGCTCAGCGTCATGCCGTGCCCATACTGAGTGATCTAGCAGCGATTGCAAGAACCAATGTGGTTCAAGATCTCTACGGAAAAGTAAGCACCCCAACGGGTGAAAACCTCATTACGGCATTTACCCGAATGATATCTAGCTCGGTGAGGGAGTACCCAATATTGTCAAGAGTGACTCAATTTGATATCGGCGATGCTAAAGTTGTTTCTCTTGATCTTGATGAAGTTGCGAAGGCTGGCGGGGTAGCTGCAGATCGACAAACAGCAGTCATGTATATGTTAGCAAGGTATGTGTTGACAAAAGATTTTTATCTCAACCCAGGCGCATTATCTGTGATTTCTGACGCCTACAAAAGTTATCACGAAAAACGTGCTACTGAGTCTCAAGAAGATCCGAAAAGACTTGTTTTAGACGAATTCCACCGCACAAGCCATGCGCAAGCAGTCAGAGATCAGGTCGTTGTTGATATGAGAGAAGGGCGTAAATGGCGTGTTCAAGTCGCTTTATTGTCACAGTCATTAGACGATTTTGATAGTGTAATGATCGATTTTGCAACATCAGTGTTCATTCTAGACGCTGGGCCAGAGCAGGCAATCCAAAAAGCTAAAAGTGTTTTTGGATTAAAAGGCTCTGCTGAACAGGCATTGAGAGATTATGTTAGAGGTCCGTCTGAGCAAGGTGCTACCATGCTAGGACAGTTTTCTACTAAACAGGGAACAACAACGCAGTTGATAACACTAACGCTCGGTCCAGTCGAGATCTGGGCTTTAAGTACAACTTCCGAAGATTATATTCTAAGGAACTATCTATACAAGCGATTAGGGCCACGAGAAACAAGAAAAGTGCTGGCAAGGATATTTCCAACAGGGTCAGCTGCTAAGTTTCTCTTGAAAAGAGCACAAAAAGAAGAGTCAGACGGCGAAAAGCTCGACGCAGATCAGAGGGTGGGACTTGTTGAACAGCTTGCAAAAGAAATCATCAGCGAATATAGAAAAAATCCACAGTTCAAAGAAATTATTCTCTAGTTATTATGAGGCTCGGTGCATCCAGATATGCCCATATATAAAATAACCCTCAAGCGTAGATAGATAAACGCAATCCACCATGGTATCAGTCGGATATGCCGCTTTATAAACAATATACTTCATCAATGTTGAAGCAAAATCAGTTCGATAATGGTTGGTAAACCCCCAGTTGATATCGCCTCTATTAAAAGATTCAGAGTCACTTGCATAGTGGGAGGAAGCAGGCCTCGCAAATGGCGCTTGACCGGGAAGTCTAAAACTAAGAGACAGATTCTGATGGTTGCTTTCAAGCTTGAAATACATATTAGCATGGCTATGTGTGTATTCAATTGAGTCCAATTGTGCTTTTGACTTCAGCGTATCATGAGTTGGACAAGAAAAGTCAGAAGCATGGATAGAACAGTATATAAATAATATAAATATCTGGAGAGAACGGCTTATTAGTGCATCAAACATCAATGGGTCTCATAATATGTAGTGTATTAACGCCGGTATCCTCACTCTTCAAGACACATACATATTCAGCAGGGTGATAAAAAACGTTTTTTGATTTGCATCCATGTACGGATATGCTTTGATCTTTCATGACTAGAGAAAAAACATAACGACCGGACATCATAAAAACAACAATACCATTAGCAGGTTGAATTAAGTCAGCACTATTTAAGTGGAAGTCGACTCGCGAATATTGTTGCAAGTCATATGAAAAAGCACTGAAATCAGCGTTGCCAAATGGATACGGCTGCATCGAAAAGTTAATATCAGTGTCATTAATAACCGATATCGCTCTTTGCTCAAGAGACAAGCAATAACATTGAGTAGCCAAAGATAACCAGAATACCATGATTGCCAGGGCACGACTTGACAATGCTCTGAAATACGCTTTCACCAAACTAAAGGCCATGGACAAACTCACAACAAAACTTTCAAGAACTCTATCACCCGTGATTCAAGCCAATACGTGGGTATACCGTATTCATCACCGCTAACGAAACCAAGATGGCCGCCATGGCCATAATACTCAGGAATAGTGTATGGAGAATACTCATCAAGATTAGGTGTTGCGTCTAATGGAATCAAAGGGTCATCAAGGGCATGAATTACCAACGAAGGTGTTTTTACCCCGCTGAGATAGTTGTAACTGCTCGAATCCTTATAATAATCATCAATCGAGGAGAAGCCATGCAATGGCGCTGTTACAACTGAATCGAAGTTTCTGAATGTATGGCATTTTGACATAGCATTGAGGTCGATCGGAGGGTCAACACGAGATTTAAATTTACGATAAATTGAGCGTTTCATATAATGAACAAGTTGACGCTCATATAGTGCACACATTTTACTTTTTTCATTATAGCGTGAGCAGACATCAAGCTTAAATGGTGGAGAAACACAGACACCGCCTTGAATCTTACAGCGTGAACCCATTTGTCCCAACAATTTAAGCAGCACATTTGCGCCAAATGAAAAACCTATACACCCCAAGTTCACGTTGGGTTCTCGGTGACGAATGATGCTCAAGATGTTCATTATATCCAGTGTATCGCCAATATGGTTAGTAAAGTCCATGCGATTGACATTGCTGCTACAGTTTCTAAAATGTAAAAACAACCCTCGCCATCCTTGTGCTTGGATGGCATGCAGCATTGCATTTGCATAGATAGATCGAATGGATCCTTCGAGTCCATGCAACACGACAACAATTGGACCACCTGATTCCGGTCCAACCCACTGCGCGTCAATAAAGTCACCATCAATCAACTCAAAACGCTCATCACGGGTTTCTAGAACATAAGGGCGTCTGAAATAGTGAGGCCACATAGTCTGCAGATGGGGGCTCTTAAGCCACCATGCGGGCTTGAATCCAGTCCCAGATGATCGAAGTCGTTGCATGATGAGTTGCATCTTCAGAGACAATGATTTAGTTCGAGCGTCTGATGTGTTACGAATGCCGCTACTTTTCGTCATGAGAGTTCCAGTCATCAAATAAACTATAAAACACTATGATAGCTTTTGATTTTAAAAATTTCAAGCAACAGTAGGCTCAAGCCGCTACCACAATTTCATCATCAGTGCTACGTTGAGAGGGCTTAAGGCTGGATATTGCCCTAATAAAAACGATGGATGATACTGTTGCTAGGAATAGAATCACGGGTATTACCTCTAGAACTGAATCTGCTGCAAAAAAACCAAGTAAAAGTGATTGGACAATACCTCCTGATATTTTTCCTGTTCGACCACCAAGGCCATCCGCAAACACTTTGCTTATGCGCTGCTCATCTGTTGGTAGGGTTGATATCAAGATTTCCTTTGCGGGGTCAAAAAAAGAAAACTTTGATGCGTAGGATAAAAGCAGTGCAATTGCAAAAAAATAAGTTAGGTTTATCGTGGATGCTAACGAGCTAATAGAGGAGAAGGACACAGGTAATCCCCATGTAGGAAGGTGGTAAAGCAAAAACAGGTGAATGGCAAAGATACTAACAATTGGAGTGATATTGATCACCCTATACCAACTTAATTTCCTCAGTAAGTAAATATTGACTGTAGCAAAAAGCATGCTGAAAATACCTTTCAGTAGTGTGTAAAAGCTATAAAAGTCTAATAATGATTGCTGAGAAGTGTACTCGTTAGATACCCGAGTCCAGAAGCAGCTCTCAAATAAGCTAATTAAAAAGTTGAAACTAAAAACACAGACCACAAGCGACAACACCTCATTAGATAAGCCGTCGTAGAACAGAGATCGAAGTTTTTCAAGAGTGGACTGTTCTGGTGCATTTTTTTGACTAGATGACAATGTACTGAATTTTAGTCCCCATGTTTTACAGATCGTTACCACGATCAGGTTCATAAAGAGGCCCAGTGGCACTAAGAGCCCGATAAGCATTATCGATGGGTTACGCGACTGACTAAGTATCTGAATTGGGTAATATGCCATAGTGGTGCCAAAGCTAATAAGAAAAGTTACATAGGGATAGAAACAGCTTGACTCACCTGGCTTAAGTGACTCATTTGCAACTTGCCAAAAAAGAATGATGAAAATATAAATACTCCAAATTTCAGCAAAGACATGAAAAAGTGCGCTCGGCCAATGTGCCATCAATCCAAAGAAGTGTTTGAAATGAGGATACGACGCGCGAAGGTGGTCAATAGTTTCTACGCTAGGCGTCAGAGCAGCATAGTTTGGGACAATGATCAGAGCAAAAATTACAAAGTAAAGCAGAAAAAAAACATTGATCGAAGTGTATGTTAAGATAGTTCCATATCGTTTATTAAGCCATAAGTAGCAAGTACCAGCTAAAAATGTACATGGCAGCGTGATATAAGTTTTCACAAACGGTACAAAACTAGCCCCGTGGGTGATACTCAAAATTATGGTTTCTCGCATGCTCACTGCGATATTAAAACTCAGTGAAGACAGCATAGACAAAACAGATATACAAATAAACTTATAATTTCGTGAAAGTTCTGAGATTTGTTGCATTGACTACCGTTCGCCGAGGATATACTAGGCTAACACTTACCGCGATTTCAAGCAAGATAGCAGCTAACTTTTGAAAACGTTAGGTTGTTGATGCTTCGAGGGGGGAGCTAATTTGGTCGTGTTGAGGACTTGTAGCGTCAGCACTATCAGTATCAATAGGATCTGTTGCATTGATCAAGGCCATCTTAGCTTGATAGCTATGATTTAGCCGAGTCATCGACCACACCCAAAAGACAGAGAGAAATGCGCCTAGATACATAAGATATGGCACAATATCGGGCACCGTTTGCGCTGCGGTAATGCTGATTAATGATGCTTGAACAAAAGAGCTACCAGATTTTCCAGCGCGGCCACAAATCCCATCCGCGACTGCTTTAGCATTAGCTTTCATCGAATCAGGTAGAGGAGTAAATGCGAGTTCCTTGGTGGTGTCAAAAAATGAGTACTTGCACGAGTAGGTGACAACGAGCAAAATGCAGCCAGTCCAGACAAGGATCTCTTCTGCTGATCCAGCAGGCATGAGGCTTTGGAGGAAGTCAATGTGGTAGCAAGAAAATAAAAAGATGTTAGCGGATAAAATGCAAATACATGGGGTAATCATTGCAACCGCAAACCAGCCCATTCTTCTCAGCATGACAGCATTAACCACATTCGCGAGAATACAAAGAATGCCCTTCGTTCGGGTAAACCAACTTTGGAATTCAAGTAAAAGCTTTGGGTTTGAGTAGTATTGAGAAATCTTGTGATCCAGGCTTAGTTCAAAGAAATTGACCAGCATGCCAAAACTAAAGACGCATATACCAATATACAAGACATGAGGGGAGCTGAACGTGAGTGACAAGCTATCAGAAAATGAAATCTTCTTTTTCTTAGCTGGGACATGAGAGGACAAATGGCTATTGATAAACCGATCGTGGTAATAATGATTTAGTGTGAACACAATCAAAGTCATAGCAGCGCCCAGAGAACAGATTGTTAGCGTACATGTCGTTAATGGATCATTGGTTAGGCTTAGTCCTTCAATGATATAGCTTGCAATAATGATACTGACACTACTGACAAATATAAAAGTTGGGAAGCAGTCTGTTGCCTCGGCGGGTGTGTATAGCTCGTTTGCAATCTGCCAAAATAACACCACAAGGGAGTATGTCCCCCACAGTTCGGCCGCCACATAGTACATAGCGATTGGCCAGTTCGATAACATGCCAATAAAAAACTTAAAGTGAGGCAGTTGTTTCTGGCATTCAGATAGCCAAACAGCATCAGGGGTAACAGAAGTAATATTAGGGAGCAAGTAAAACGTGAATAAAACAAAATAAAACAGAAACATTGCTGTAACCGCATAGTAGGCAGTGATAATGCCTCTTTTGTGCCGCACATAAAGATAAAGAGCGCCAATCAGAATGGACATGGGCATGACGAGTGTGGTCTTAACAAAAGGAATGTATGCTGCACCGGCTGAGGGGAAGGTTAGAATGACGGCCTTTTTCATGCCACGCAAAATGTTATAACCGATGACCGTGAGCATTATGAGCAGCCCCATCAAAATGGTGCGTTTTTGCTCTAAAATTTTAGTGGTTGAGAACATTTAGTTATCTATATCACACTTGTCCCATTATATCACGTGAGGCCTCTCGACGCAAGAGAAAGTCAAAAAATTCCATAATTATGAATGTTTTTCATGAAACAATACGCGCAGATGCGATCAAGCTTTATCAGTTTCGGCTGGACGATATTCAGGTTGATCTAAAGCCGGCAGACGCCGGATTGCAAGTAAAAATGCACGAATATGTGGTTTCGTCTTGACTTGAAAGAGGCGATGTGAGGCAGGGGACAACAATAAATATAGGTTAAATCCAGTCACGACAAGAAGCAGAGCAGTCAAGAATGGTTTATCAGTGAGACGGTCTACTTCATCTATAGCCAAAGAATGAAAGAGCAAAAGTAGATAGTTAATACAGGTTACACATTGAATAAGAATAACTCCATACATTGCCCAGCGGCGCTTCTGACAAAAAAGCATAGTCAGCCAGGCAATGACAACGAAGTTGACAATGTAGCTCACAGAAAGAATGAATTTTTCTGTCAGGCCAGCGGGTAAAATGATATTAACATAGAGAAAGTTAATCAGCAGTGGCGCCAGATTAGTGGCACATACCAAGAGGGCAATGGTTATCAACCGAGGTGGTATATCTTTGGTCGTTATTGACATGATTGTGTTCCTAGAAACTTAATCTGGATGCTATCACAATTCAAGTTAACCTAGCAAGTCATTGACTTTCTTGACATGTTCAAAAGAGCATGCCAGTGGCAATAGCGTTTGCTGGACATCATTACCATAATCTCCCGCTCGCAGTAATGTCGGATTAAGATCTGTCTTGTATTTACAGGGCGCTGTGATAAGCTAAAAATAACGGGAGTCGGAGCAAGGTAGGCATGAAATATGAGCACTCTATGGCATCAAAGCTAGCCGTCTTGATGATCGCGGCAATGGCCCAGGCAGTATTGGCTTATCAAATAACCGATCAAGAAGTAGACGGATACTGGCAGATTCGTAGTTCCGACGCTCAGCTATTCGGTGTTCTACATTTTCATGTGAACAAGAATCATCTCGTCGCGTACGGTATACGCCTTAATGTGGTCAACCCAAAACAAAAAATCAATTGGACATGTACTTATGGCAATCCAAAACTCAACAATAAGGCAGTATGGGGTGGTGGTGTATTATTGGACATGCAGCGCAGCGATGAAGATGCCAGTTATTTTTATGACGGGGATCTCATAAGCGCTGTTGGCTGTGTGATATTGCACCCAAAAATTTTATTTACCTCCCCCTCAGAGGGAACAATGACCATCACAACCAGTATTGATTATCTCGATTATGATAAGCAGTTAACGAATACGGTGGCTTACTATCTTGAAAAAATTACTCGAAAGAAAGCGCTAGAAGGTTGTAGTCATGTGATTACACAACAGGACAAACAACGTTGGGGTGATCTTGTTCATTCATCAAAAGCGCGCCAATCAATGCTAAAAGATTTAGGTCTCAGCAGAAAATCGTGGCTAAGATTAGCCAATGAGTATAAAATATGCTTTGATTACTAACGCGTACGAAAACAAAAAATTATTAAAAAAATCATTATTTCATATATTTAACCATTAGTTAATGTTGTATATTACGTCATACAGTACAATGCACGTCACAATAACAATAATAAATTCCCATGCCTTTCGATGGAAGCCCTTATCGTACTGCACTGACAGCCGAAACACTCATGAAAATACCCAACCAGCCTGGATCAGCACTTCGCGCAGCCAAGGTTGATGCCAACCTATGGACTGAGATCAGGTTTTCATTAGAAAGAGTTTGCCAAGGTAAGGGATTTTATCTCTGTAAAAGTGGTCCATGGAAGCCAATCAACGTGTGGCTATTAATCGCTTCAGCGTTTTTCGATAACTTTTGCTATCACAAGCGCGCAAATGAAGCCGAGTACATTAATTTAGATGCTTTACCAAGGTTTTCCGATACGCTGACTACCACAGTGCTTCAGGAGCAAGCCACTGGGATGGGTATCAAGAATCGATCGCACTACAAAAAACTTTCAGAAAACGTCATCACAAAGCTCATTAATCTCTATGATACTATGAGTACTAGTGTCTTACAGATTCAGAAGTCACAAATGAATAATCAAAGGTTTTTTACCAAAGCCCTATGCCAAGAAGAGTTAAAGCAAGTAATTGAAGAAATACATTTCGTCAGATACAAGATATCCGGGTGGTTGCTTAATTGGCGTGTGATGATCAAATTTGATCAAAAAATTGAGCAGCGCTTAGATGAGATTGCTGCGGATATACCTGATATTGTTGAAGTAATGAAACATTCGAGTGATTTGGAAATCAGTGATCAATATCATGACTACTCTAGAAAAAAGGATCTAATTAGTACTTTTGAAGATATGGATGATTCCAATCATTCCGCCTCGTCGAGATCTGGATCATCCATACAGGGATCTGAGGAGGCGGCCACGTGTTTTGAAAGCGCTGCATGCTCCACTGGATCTAGTAGTAGAGAGCAAAGCGATCCGAATGATCAATTAGCTAGATGGGCGTCTTTCGAGCGATCAAGCCTAACAGATCAAGATACAACATCTATAGATGATAGCGACGAAAGTATTAGTCAGGGCGTCGATGAAAAAGAGACTGCAACGTCTGAGGATGGGGTATCTAGCGACCAAGAGCATTCATCGGGTCAACTTCATACTTGTCAGTCAACAGCTGCTCAACGTGCAATCGTTTATGCCACCAGGGATAACGTTCTAAAACGATGTCGGGGCGAGTGCATCACAGATGAAGCAACAAAGCGATCTCGCGGCGAAGATAATATTAGTGCGCTTGAAAATGGACACGAAGTCATGCCGATGCCTGGTGGACTATTTGATGTGAAGTTGGTGCATGGAGATGATATTGTTAAAGTGTCAAAAGAGTTCAAAATGGTAAACAGTGCAGAGCAGCATTTAGATCAACAGCTTATGGCGCTTCAAGAGTGTGGTGAGCTCAATGATCAGCTTTCACAACTCACCGTTAGAAAATTACCTTCAGAAATGATGATAGTAAAAGTATTTTCTGGACCAAATAAAGAAAAAAACACGCCGCTTGATATAGTCTGCAAGTGGCAGTCGTCTACGGGCAAAGGTTTTTACGTACCGAAGTCTGTCAACAGAGCAATAACGGGGACATACACCCCAGGCGATATTAGGCTCGTTCCCTAGCCGGCCAATCTAAATCACTGATTGATAGATATGCGCTTAGACACTACAAGCAGTGTTAATTTTTAGCATCGGTGTACAACTTCAATCTTAGCGTACAAACCTAAATGCAGAAATATCGCGCTTTCAAAGCATGGTATGACGCATTAGGACTGTTCACAGAGCTTACGAGCACTCGCTAAGCTTTCTTCACTCACGTCCATACCACTGAGTAAGCGGGCAACTTCCCTGATGTGTGCATCTTTATCCAATGACTGTAACTTCGTCAAAGTTTTGTCATGGCTATGTTGTTTAACGATGTGCCAGTGCTGCTGACCACAAGCGGCTACTTGGGGAGAATGGGTTAGGCAAATAATTTGATGTTGATGTGCAATCTGACCCATCAACTGACCAATCATACTAGCTGTTTTGCCACTGACACCCACATCAGCTTCGTCGAAAATCAACGTTTTTCTAAACTGGGCAGGGATACTTGCGGTAAGTAGTAGTGCGATACGAGCCAACTCGCCGCCTGAGGCACAGTCTGACAACTTCGATAAAGCAATGCCGGGATTGCCAGAAAACAGAAATTCAATTGTATCGGAGCCATGCTCAGAGGGCGTCTCTCGGTTAGGTCGCACATTGATATGAAAGAGGGCATGCGGTAGATTTAACGATGGTAACTGAGACAAGATATGTGCAGTTAGTTTTTCTGCGCCAGTGGTACGTTGCTTTGAAAGCTCGGATGCATGGTGGTGATATTCGGTTTCGCAATCAGTAATTTTCTGCGCCAATCCAGAGAGCTCCTGAGTATATTGATGATGCTTTTCTATCTGCTCTAAACATTGATCCGCAAATGTGAGAAGTGCTTCAGGTTGTAACCGATATTTTCGAGCACAATCGTGGGTCGCACTTAATTGTCTTTCAATCTGGTTGAGGCGCTCGGCGTCCGCACTGTAATCGTAATCCAGGACCGATTGCAATCCATTGACTGCTTCCTGGGAAAGGGTAGCAGCATCACGAAGACATTGGCTAATATCAGACGTTTTAGGATAAAGATCGTGGTAATCATCCAGTGCATGTTGGGCCTGGAAAAGTTGAGGTGCAATCGCATGCTCATGTTCACCGTCTAGGCGTTGAAGCAGAGACTGGCATCCTTGTAAAAAGGTTTGGCGCCCATGCAGTCGTTTCTGTTCCTGGTGTAACCCGTCAAGATCTAAATCATGCAAAGCCAGTTGATTAATATCTTCAATGACTGACTGTAGATAATCAATATCATCGAACCCTGCTAAGGCTATCTGAAGTTTTTTTTGCCGCGCCAGAAGAGACTGCCAATTATGGTAGGTTGATGAGACAATCGAAAGCTGATGGTTAACGTTTGTGTAACGATCAAGGAGTATTCGCTGAGTCCGCTCCTCAAGTACAGTCAAGTGTTGATGTTGAGCGTTGATTTCGAAAAAAGCTTGCATGATCCCTTTGACCAATGCCGTGTTCGCAGGGTGCCCGTCAATAGTCATCTTCGACTTACCCTGTGGGGTCAAGCTGCGGCGAATCTCAATCGCACTATTGGCATTCGACGAAGATTTGCTATTAATCAATTCTGCGGCTTCAGCAGGCATATAATTGAGCGCATCGCGATGAATCAAGCAGGCAACACTGGTAGGCAAGTCTTGAAAAGGCGGCGGCGACGAGGGCTTTTTGCCGCCAGAAAGAAATCTCAACGACTGTAGAAACAATGATTTTCCAGCGCCTGTCTCTCCAGTGACCACAACAAAAGGTGAGGACACTTCAATCGACACTTTCTCGAAAAGCATGAAGTTGTCAATATGAATAGCTAGTAGCATCAGCGTGGTTTCCAGTGAAGTTTATCACGGCACACACTCATAAAATTATATTCTTTGGGATGAATGAGTGTGACAGACTGCTGAGATTTACTGACTTGTAGCTTTTGTCCTGCGCGCAAAGTGCCGACAACTGAGCCATCGACAAAAATAATTGCTTTATCAGTATGGTCAGGTGCAATCTGGAGCGTTGTTATAGAATCCGCAGGTAGCACAATGGGATGAGTATGTTGCCCATGAGGGCAGATAGGCAACATCAGTTGTGCGTCTACATCAGGGGAGATGACTGGGCCGCCACTAGAGAGCGCGTAAGCGGTAGAGCCTGTTGGCGTAGCAATGATATAGCCATCAGCTCGATAATGAAAGCAATTATTGTGAGTAGTGATTGAAAAAACAAGTGCTTTACCAGGTCGCTCGCTTTTAATACAAAGCTCGTTAAGCCCAATCCCAAGTGGCTTAACGCGCTCGCCATCGGTATGCGATACCGCCAGAAGCGCGCGTGGACTTTTGATGCAATGGCCATCAATCACTTCAGCCAACATGGATAGGTCATCGGCAGGTAAGTCCGCTAGAAAGCCTAATCTTCCTAGGTTGACTCCAATGATTGGCAAGTCATTGGCAGCTGCATGAGGAATAAGTCTTAGTAAGCTTCCATCGCCGCCGATACTCACTAAGAGGCCATTTTTTACCGATTCAAGACGAACCAATTTAGGCAGCATCGCTTGATCGAGTCCTGCGAGTGTATTGTCATGGTTATCAATCTGAAAAGGCACATTAAGATCGTTTAGTAAATCCAGTAACTTGTGTTTTGCAGTTACCACCCCGTCAGATGGCTTTCTAGCAACGATCGTAATTGGAAGCATTGGGTTAGTCGTCATTCTTGTCTCTATTCAATCCCTGAGCGTATGATAGCTTCTTCATAGCATGAAATAAACCCTTATTTTGTATCTGTCTAAACCCAGGGAATCAATGGCATGATGCTGATTCTAAAATAAGACGGTATTATGGGGATAACATGTGCATAAGCACTTGTGTGCGAGATCACTGAAGATTGATGATAAATGAAATCCATCAACGCCTTTGGGCTTTGAGTTGACATCGTAATGATGATTTTGATTTAATTTAAGGATAGTTTAATGATCAGCACAAGGAGTCAACAATGTCATCAACCAACTATTGTGGGCTTTTAGTCGCGATAATAGCACTTAATATCCCAATCGAGGCAAGAAAAAATAAAATAACTTGGCAACAAGGTGTCGATGCTGTGAGCGCTAAATGTCAAGAAGTAGAGGAAAGTGCAGCCAAAAACCTTGAGAAAGCAACAAAAGAGCTCGTCAGTCAGATGGAAAACATGCAGGCCCGACTCAACAAAGAGATCGAGAGTATTGCAGCACAGGTGCAAGACATACAGGATCATTTGAACGCGCTTGAGGAAAAAAAGATCGAAAAAAACAGCAGCCAGCAATGAGAGATATTTCGATGCTGGCATTAGCGTCTATCATCGCGA
>DCKN01000015.1 GCA_002320385.1 Proteobacteria bacterium UBA1673 | reverse complement strand
AAATTCTGGGCGCGTCAGTATCAGGGGAAATCATTCACAAGTGGTGATATCATTAAAGTTGAAGTTCCTGTTGAGACACCTGTTGGCATGCAGGCTTTTGCGATGAATACTCGACGAGCGCCCTTTAAAGATCGCCGCGTGCGAGAAGCGCTCAATCTTGCCTTCGATTTTGATTGGCTAAACAACAACCTTTTTTACAGAAGTTATCAACGTAGCCAGAGTTTTTTTTCGCATAGTGAATTTGCTGCAACTTCAAAATTGAGTGCTGCTGAGGCAGCGCTGCTCACCCCTTATCGATCGTCGCTTCCTGATGCACTATGGTCAGGCGCTGAACCAATCTCTAACGCATCTCTCACCGCAAGGCTGCATACCGCTCAAAATCTTTTAGACCAAGCTGGTTGGATTGTTGAAGGTAATCATCGTCGCCATCTTCAATCAGGTAAAAAGCTGCAGTTTACATTATTAATCAATTCTCCTGCGATGCAACGTGTGGCGTTGCCATATCAACAGATATTAGAACGACTCGGTATTGCTATGAAGATTCAGCTTATTTCCCCGAGCGATTGGATTGCGCGGATTAAAAGTTCGGACTTTGAAATGACGACATACAGCTGGCCTGCACCGACTAACCCTGGTAGCGAGCAGTTTCTGTTTTGGCACTCATCGCAAGCGCATCAAGTAGGTAGTTTAAACATCATGGGTATTGACAACCCAGCCGTAGATTCCTTAGTTACCCAGATAAATGTTGCGAAGCATAAATCAGATGTCACGATGCAAATGCGCGCGCTTGATAGAATTCTCATGTGGCAATATTACGTGATTCCTCATTGGCACCTTGGGTATAGTCGTATTGCCTACTGGAAGTCATTGTGCCCTCCAAAAACCTATCCTCGATATGGTGTTGATCTCAGTAGCTGGTATCATATCGGTGATTCATCTAAGACATGTTTAAAATGATTGCAAAGACGAGACAATACACGACAAATTGGAAATGGGGATTATACTTTTTGATATTCGCTTATGTATCTGGACTTTGGCCACTTTATTGCTATGCCAATGTTACTATTGACAGTGTTCGAGGGATGATTATTCGTAAACCATTTCGATTTGATCAACCACATCGGGTGTTACCATCACATCGAGACGGTGGCACCATCAATTTGATTCGATCTGAAAATATGATGCATTATAATCCGTTCTCTGAGGACTTAGATATTGCCAGTAATTGGTACTTATGCTTCGATAGTCTTATGATTGCCGATGACTTTGATTACGGCATCTATCATTCACTGATTGCGTCTGATATTCAGCTTTCAAACGATAAAAAACAACTCTCGGTGACCATCAATGATGAAGCTCAGTTTTCAAACGGTGAATCAATTACCAGTGATGATGTGATTGCTAGTCTTAGTCATTTTCGCAGCAATGGCCAGATCGAACTCCAGTTACCTCCAGCTTTAGCTTTATCCTTTAGTCGAATTGACACAGGGCATCTAAAAATCAAATCCCAAGTACCTATGACGATTGCTGATGTGCTCTTTATCATGCAGCTACCCATTACGCAATCGCAAAGCTTGCGCTCTGGCCAGCAACCCGTCACGAGTGGTGTATACCAAATTGCATCTTTGCGTCGTAATCAATTTGCTGTCTTACAAAAGAACCCTCTGTACTGGGCAAAAAGTTTACCATTACGCGCTAACATGTTTCACTTCAATACTATAAAATTTGTCTATGTAAAATCTCGTCATTCAGGTTTTGAGTTATTCAAACGCCGGTCAGCAGACTATCGATGGGAACCTTTTTATGAGGACTTTGAACAACTAAAGAGAGTGTCAAAAAATAATTCAGCATTGAAACTGATGCGTATTCCCGTTAAACGACCTGTTGGTGTCCAAGGATTTGTCTACAATCAGCATCGGTCTGTGTGGCAGAATCAATCTATGCGCCGTGCGATCAGTCTCGCATTTGACTTTGAGCGCTTGAATTCGAATTTATTCAACAACGAATATACTCGTTTTAATAGTTTTTTTACCAATACCCCCTACGCATCACCAGTAAAACATCACTTTCCATTTGATCTTGAGAAAGCAGACCAACTCTTATCTGATCTTGGGTGGCGATCGGAACGAGGTCGTCGGGTCAATCGATCTACGGGGCGACCGCTTTCAATTAAGCTGTTGGTGGATAGCGTTCAAAATGAAAAAATTGCGACTATATTTGCGAAAAACTTGCATCAATTGGGCATTCAAACTACGATTCATCGAGTTGATGTTGCTTCTTATATTTACCAACTTCGCTCTGGTGATTTTGATTTAGCTTATTTCCACCTTCCGGTGGCACAGACTGAACCTAGATTGTTCGTTCAGAACCTTGTTGTGAATACACGGAACCCATTTAGCTTTGGGACGCTCTTTGGGATTAGAAGCCCAAAGATTTCTTCACAGATAAAAATGTATGACTCACTCATATCCTCATCAAAAAAAGTTTCTGCTATTCAGTCTATTGATACGATGATGATGGATTCTGATGCGTTGATTCCCATGTGGTATCCAAGCCATGATAGGTTTGCTTACTGGGATATAATTGATGGTTTTGACATTCCATTACAATGTCGGCCCAAAGATAATTTTAAGTATTGGTGGTCAGTAAGTCATCAAAGCTCACCAAAATCCGCTACGAATTGACTCAGTCAGCTGTTGCGCCATCTTGCACTTTCCAACGTGAGTAGCTATGATGGAAATATCTTGTTTGTTCCGACTATGATCTCGCTATGTTGAGCTATATTCTCAAACGGTTGTTTCTAATTATCCCAACGCTTTGGGGCATCATTACCATTAACTTTATCGTGATTCAATTCCTCCCTGGCGGCCCTGTTGAGCAAACTATTGCCAGACTCACTCTACCGAGCTTTTCTGCGACCAGTCGTCTCGAAAATCAGAGTGAGGCCGCTAGCGTTGGTGAACGCTCTGATCAGCAAGTGACTCAAGGGGTCAGTGAAGAAACACTGGACAGGATCAAACGTATGTATGGATTTGACCAACCCGTCTTGCAACGCTATGTCAATATGTTGCAAGCATATGTCGTCTTTGATCTTGGTAAGAGCTATTATCGTGATGCATCCGTGCTCAGTATTATTGCAGAAAAACTCCCAGTATCGATGTCTTTGGGTATATGGAGCACCCTCTTAGTCTATGGGATTAGTATTCCTTTGGGTATTAAAAAGGCGCAGAAACCCGGTAGCCGGTTTGATCGAGTGAGCACTAACCTCTTGCTTCTGGGCAACGCGACCCCAACATTCCTGTTTGCCATTATCATGATTATTTTCTTTGCAAGCGGCGAATATTTTACAATCTTTCCTCTACGCGGCTTGGTCTCAGATGATTTTGTTAACTTGACCTGGTATCAAAAGATCATTGATTACTTCTGGCACCTGGTGCTACCAATTAGTGCGATCATTATTGGGAGTTTTGCCACGCTTACTTTGCTCACGAAAAACTCTTTTCTTGACGAAATTCACAAAACTTATGTACTTACAGCGCGTCTGAAAGGCTTAGATGAAAAAAACGTACTTTATAAACATGTCCTTAGAAATGCTTTATTGTTGATTATTTCTAGTATTCCGGGTGCGATTGTCGAGATGTTTTTTACAGGTTCACTTCTGATTGAGATTATTTTTTCACTTGATGGGCTGGGACTGCTGTCATATGAAGCGACGATACAAAGAGACTATCCAGTCGTATTTGGTACACTTTACTTATTCTCTTTACTTGGCCTTTTGGTTAACCTACTATCCGACTTGACCTATAGCCTGGTGGATAAGCGTATTAATTTTTCAAAGCAGTGATGCAGTTTTATGGATACACGACTTCAACGTCAACTTAACACTTTCTGGACAAACCGTCGATCACGTCTAGCAAGCTATGGATTTGTTTGGTTGTTTGTGATTAGCTTGTGCAGTAATTTTATTGCCAATGATCAGCCGCTGCTTGTCTACTACAAAGGTGAAGTATACTCTCCGGTTTTGTTTCATTATCCTGCAACTAAGTTTGGAGGGAAGCTGACGACCTCTACAGATTATCGTTCGGAATTTATAGAGAATAATATCAACAATCATGGATGGCTGATTATGCCAATTATTCCCTACAGCTATGATACGCATGATTTTCAGTCGGTTGATCCCCAACCGGCCCCTCCCAGTTCGAGACATTGGCTGGGAACCGACGATCAAGGACGAGATATTCTTGCGCGGGTACTATACGCGCTACGCACAAGCATTATGTTTGGTTTAATACTAACCTCTATGAGTCTAACTTTGGGCGTATCGCTTGGTGCGGTACAGGGTTATTTTGGCGGACTTATCGATCTCATTGGACAAAGGTTAATAGAGATATTTTCTGGCATGCCAACTCTGTATCTGTTGATTATCCTATCGAGTTTTATGCAGCCAGGTTTTTGGGGCCTGCTCTTGGTCATGCTTATTTTTGGATGGATCAAATTTGTTGGTGTTGTCAGAGCTGAGTTTCTCAGAGCGCGCAATCTTGATTATGTGACTGCTGCTAAGACTTTGGGGGTCTCTAATCGTCTCATCATTTTTAGGCATATTTTACCGAATGCGTTGGTTGCCACAATTACTTATCTGCCGTGGAATGTCATTGGTGGTATTATGTCTCTCACATCTCTCGACTTTCTTGGGTTCGGCATGCCGATTGGTAGTGCGTCTTTGGGAGAGATTATGTCGCAGGCTAAGATGAATCTCCACGCACCGTGGATTGGATTGAGTATTTTTTTCGTAATGTTTATCTTATTGTCGCTACTGGTTTTTATTGGGGAGGGATTACGCGATGCCGTTGATCCTCATGGAGATGGTGCATGACTGCCATATTGACTATTGAGAACCTTCAGTTTAGTTACGGTGCGGACAGTGACTTCAAGCTTGACGTAGATCAGCTAATCGTCAATGCGCATGAATCTGTTGCTATTGTTGGTGAAAGCGGCTCGGGTAAAACTCTGACCGCTCATCTGGTCGTGCAAATTCAAAAGCGAAGAAAATTACCATCTCACGGCAGTATTCTTTTTAACAATCAGGATATGCTCAAGCTATCCACGAGTGCGCTGAATCAAATCAGAAACCGTAAGATTAGTTTAATGCTTCAAGAGCCTCTCGTCGCATTTAATCCCCTGCATACAATTGAGCAGCAGCTCATCGAGGCAGTGACGGTGCATTCAGATCTATCTTATGATATCGCAAAAAGCAAAGCCTACAAAGCGTTAGCAGAGGTTCAATTCGATACTAAACGTATTAATCATGCCAAAAAACTGCCGCACGAACTGAGTGGAGGCCAAAGACAACGCGCACTGCTGGCGATGGCGCTCGTTAATGATCCCGATTTATTGATTGCCGATGAACCTACGACTGCTTTGGATGCGTCTCTTCAACTTGACATCTTACGTTTAATTCAAGAAAAACAATCAGAAACAGGTATGGCGGTCCTTATCATCAGTCATGATCTCAATATGGTCAAGTCTTTTTGCCAGCGGATTTACGTCATGCATCGGGGAAAGATTATCGAATCTGATACCACTGCTGCGCTATTTCGTTCGCCTAAGCATCCTCAGACGATCTCGCTTCTGAATGCCAATCGGTTTGACTTGACACTTTCTCAAGCTGACGCGTCATATACGCCTTTGCGTGTACGACATCTGGAT
>DCKN01000040.1:596-5729 GCA_002320385.1 Proteobacteria bacterium UBA1673 | reverse complement strand
TTATGCTGCTCGGAGTGCACAATGTCTATCTCATTGTGCGATGCCAATTATCAGCAGGGCGCCGGCAAAGATTTCGCAATTTTGCCAATCGTTATCATCGACTGGCGTATCTGGGTTAACTTTCATACATGACACACTTTTCCCACAAGATCCAAACGCGGTTCGTATTGTGCATGCGCATGTCGATTAATGCTTAACTCTGGTTACGCTGCTTTGGGTGTTCGCGCGAGGCACTCTTCGATGAATGATCAGTCTTTTTAAGATCAAACGGTCTGTTCTAATTGTCCGCTGCAAAGTGTGCTTCATTACTGGGTATTGTCGTTGGTATTTTGCTATGTGCCATGCTTATGCTGAAATATCGGTTGTCATGCTTGGCGGCTAAGTCGTATGAAATTCAGGTTATTCTTTCTAAATTGTGCTATAGCTTGATTTAAGTACCTATTAGGAATGTTATGGGCTGGATGGTTAGTAGTGCAATCAAGGTGTTGTATGGTGAACGTGCTGCGAATAGCGTCAGTACTTTTGCTGATCAATATGCGGGGGACAACACCTATGGATTTATCAATCGTTTCAAAAAAATTGCTGAAGCTGCACGGCCAAAATTTATTTGGGCTAAAATGTCCGATGTGAATAGTCAGGTAAAAGCGAATATGGTTGCTGTGCTTGGTGCGCAGTTTAAGTCGCCGGAACACAAGCATATGCCTCAGTCTGCGAGTTTGAGTATTTTACAGTCGCTAGATGGTTTTTGTATTGCAGGGGCACCCAAAAAAGATGTCGCGACTTTTTTAAGCTACTGGGAGAGTGCAGCGAATCCAAAAAAAACTTTTAGTAACCAAGATATTTGCGCTTTTGCAAATACAGTGCGACGGTTGCGAAAGCTGCTTGAATCTTATGTGCTGAAGCATCCCGATGCGCATGATATCGCCAAATGCAAAATGCTACAGACGCATTTGTGTTATATCGAGGCAGGATTTTACCGGGTTTCCCAGATTGACCTGATCGATGAAATGTATTACGAGGGCCCGCGTATTAGTCCTGAGCGGATGAATCCACTGATACAAGGATACTTTGATTTTGAACAACCTACACCTGGTGTGCGTGAGTCTCGTGATGACAATACCACACGTGAGCTTAAGCACGATATTCTCATATCAGGTTTATTCGCGATGGAGGCAGCGTCTTTTGAGGATCTAGGTTGCCATCCGCTTGGAGATTTTAAGCAACTTCCTATTCAATCCACTGAAGAATTTTTAAATAAGGGGATTATCGATTCTGGGCATAAGCGACGAAGTCAATACACGACTGCAGTGGATGTGGCGCATACTCGGCTACGTCAATTGAATCAACAGTATTTAGGAGATTATGTATCACCCATTTCTAGGGTCGAGTCTGACCAAGCGTTCTCCAGTCCGGGGATGTTTTCGGATCCGTCCAATAATCCATCGCAGTCGTCATCGATTCCTGAACATAGTGATGCCAGTGTTGACAAGTCAAATGCTGTTATGAATGCTGAATCAGTATCTAATGCAGCGTCGTCTATACAGGATGAAATGATTGAAGAACATGATTCTGTATCAGTGAACGAAGAGCACGAAATACCAGTGAAGCCAACGGGTCGTCGAACGGCGTGGTTATCCAATGCCCGAAGCAATATATTGGCTTTTTTGCGCTCGCTTAGACGATCAAGTGACCATGTTGCTGTTGTTCCTGAGGAAGTATTGATGGCTAGTATTGATCAAGGCATTGACGATGAGGTTGAGGCGATCGAGCAGGGGATTGATCGTGTTCTGAACCATTCTAGTTTACAATCTGGCGTTTCGCGCCCTGATGCCTCTGTGGATGATCTTAGACGATCATTGAAAACGCGTTTACAACACTATCTTTATCTGGAGCAAAGACTCCTTGATGCCCAGCCCGATCTGGATTCATCCACCTTATTGAGGCTTGGGGTATTGAATCATCGGGCTGAAGATACGCTAGATGCATTCAAGCGTACTTCAAGATCCCCTAAGTGGAATGCGTTGAAGAAAGTTTGGGGTGGCTATTCACATCAAGGTAAAATTCGTAATCAGTTGAATGATCTGTGCAAAAAAGTACATGACTGTCAGCGCTTATCAATTGAGACTGCTTTTCGAGACAAGCTCGATGCGGCGCAAGACGAGCTTTCAGAGGGGTTATCTTGGCTCAAGCATGATTATGGCTTGGATCGGTGTACGGATGAACGTCATTTGGATGCATTCTTGCATCATCTTGAGGCGATTGATGGATCTCTATCAATCAATGAGATGAAAGCGTACTGTCGTGGTTATGACTTGTTGCTTGCGGATCAAAAAGGTGCTAAGCCATCATAGTCAGGCTACTACGCCTCAAGAAATTACAAACGCATGTTCGCTTTTGTATCGTTTGCGGTTTAAAGATTCTTTCCTTGGAGCATTGGTTATCAGTATGGGTCTAGTAGTTCATTTTTAATCGTGCTAGCATAGGATGACTCAATACTTAAGGATTCATTATGCAGTTGATGCGGTTTCTTGTTTTGTTATGTCTGTTCTCAGTTTCTGCCATGGCAGATTCGCCAAGATATATCATGCTGATTGGGGCGCCTGGAACTGGTAAAGGTACTTTGGGTGATAAATTATCAAAGACAGAGGGGTTGCCGTTGATCACGACGAGCGCAGTACTTAAAAATTTGCCTGATAGTGATCCTTTGAAAGCTGAAATCGTGGATAAGATGCAGTCAGGTGAGCTGGTGCCTGATGCATTGATTTACAAGGCCATGGCAGCAGAGCTCGCAAAGCCAAAATATTCCAAGGGTGCGATATTCGATGGTTTCCCCAGAACGCAAAAACAGATTGAGTTTCTAAATGATCGCAAGATGCAAATTGAGTTTGTGGTTGTGTTATATGCTGATGATGAAATTTTGGTCAAACGATTGGCTGGTAGACGTATTCATGAGCCGTCTGGTCGCGTATATCATGTGGATAGCATGCCGCCAAAAAATCCCGGTGAAGATGATGTGACCGGCGAGCCGTTGGTTCAGCGTAAAGATGACAATGAGTGGACGATTCGCAAACGACTTTTAGACTACCGAGATCAAACCCAGCCCGTAGCCGTGTGGGCTATCTTTAATCAGGCGGCTACAGATGGTGTGGTCAAACGGGTTGTTCTGGTTAATGCTAGTGGTTCCTTTGAAGATACTTGGTCAATGATGTGCTCGAAGTTAGCATTAGAATCAGTCAAGCTCAATGGGTGTCGTTGATTCTCCTCCCATTGACGTTCAGCTGATGAAGCATTCTAATGCGATTTGCTCAGTTGTTTTCGGGTGGGCGTGGCGTTAATTTGCCTGTATTTTTTTGTTAGCTCGTGTGTATTGGCGATATGGTATGTTGTGTATCAAGTGAGTTTTTGTTATGATTCAGCAATATTAGAACGAAAACACAATATGAAAAAAATGAAATACTCTCTTGTGGCCTCTGGCCTATTGTTGCTTACTGGCTGTGCATCTGTTATCTCTGGAACCTCTCAAGAAGTCCAAGTTAAAGTGGTTGATGCTGATAACACGATAGTTAAGCATGCTACTTGTATGGTTACCAATGGGTCATCTGATTATGAGTTTGATGTGAACCCTGCCTCTATTATGGTTAATAAAAATGCGCCATTGGTTATTAAATGTCGAGCCAAGGGCTACAAGCAAAAAGGTGCCAGCTTTGGTAAAAACTTTGATACCACAACGCTCGCCAACGTGCTTTTTTGGCCAGGTTTTTTGATTGATGGCATGAGTGGGTCCATGCATAAGTATCCATCGCATATCATCGTAGAGATGCAGAAATCCTAAACTTATGGTCTCAGTTCTGATTTCATGTTAATGCGCAATTGACACAAATAATCAATATATCTTCGTGTTTATTCTCTCGTCGTTATGATGGTTACGCAAGCGGTTGTCGTTGTTGGGTGGGTATTCAATGATGTTGGCTCTGGGCTTTATGACCGTATGGTCGTCATGCTTATTTACCCGATGTTAATACACGTCACATCCCTCATTGTTTTGTGGTTTGATTATGGTGGCTGATTGTGAATCTGCGCATATGTTTCATCTCAGGGTCTGCATCCTTATCCATTTGCCATATGCATTCATGATGTCTTGCGTCGTAAGCACCTAAATAATCTTTGCTAAAACCATACTCGTGTTGACATGTGATGAAAAGTAGCGTTATGATGACAATAAGTGGAGATTAGTGGTAATTAGTGGTATGAGTTTCAGAGGGGTGAATAGCTGCAACGTGGACGTTAAGGGCCGCTTCGCCATTCCAACAAAATACCGTGAAACTTTTGCCGAGATCGCTGATAGTAAATGTGTGATCACGATTGATACTGAGGATGACTGTCTGCTGCTCTATCCATTACCGATTTGGGAAGAGATAGAAAAAAAGCTTCAGGCTTTACCGAGTTTGAACAGAAAGGTCCGTCGGATTCAGCGGTTATTGATTGGTCATGCCAGTGAGATTGATATCGACTCCCAAGGAAGGATACTGCTTCCACCAATATTGCGACAATTTGCTAAGGTTGAGAAAAAGCTCATGATTGTGGGCCAAGGCAACAAGTTTGAACTCTGGAGTGACCATAATTGGACTGAAAACTGTCAAGAATGGTTACAACAGGGTAAAGACATGCAGAAAGAAGGGGAGGAGGTGCCAGATGAACTATCCAGCATATCAGTATGATGAGGGAGTACACCAAGGACGCAAGATGGATGAGGAGCAAGATTTTGCAACACATTTGCCAGTGATGCTTAAAGAGTCTATTCGTGGGCTCAAGATACAGCCTTCAGGTTGTTATCTCGATGCGACTTTTGGTCGTGGTGGCCACAGTCGTGCAATTCTTTCGAGTCTTGGTTCTTCCGGGCGGTTGGTGGTGCTTGATCGCGATCCAGAGGCCATTGAGAGTGCCGAGTCTTTGGCGGCTGATGATCAACGTGTGACGGTTTGTCACGGCACTTTTTCAGAGCTTCTGGATATAATCGGTGCACCGATTCAGTTTGATGGAGTGTTGTTTGATCTTGGTGTTTCAAGTCCACAAATTGACCAAGCCTACCGAGGATTTAGTTTTCAAAATGATGGTCCACTTGATATGCGCATG
>DCKN01000040.1:0-281 GCA_002320385.1 Proteobacteria bacterium UBA1673 | reverse complement strand
GTCCACTTGATATGCGTATGAATCGTTCGCAAGGTCTGAGTGCGGCTGACTGGTTAGCAAGAGCTGATAAAGATGAGATCGTGTGGGTTTTTGAGACTTACGGTGAGCAGGCTCATGCTGATATTTTAGCTGAGAAGATTATTGAGAGACGCCAAGAAAAGCCTATTCTTACCACCAAAGATTTAGTTGATGTGGTGTTGTCAGCTTTGCCAAGATTATTGAAAAATAAACATCCTGCGACCCTCATTTTCCAGGCGATTCGCATGCATATCAATGCAGAG
>DCKN01000013.1 GCA_002320385.1 Proteobacteria bacterium UBA1673 | reverse complement strand
CCTCGATGAGCTATTAACCCATACTCCCTTAGCAGGGGAGCGCCTTCAGCCGCTCGGCCACCTCTCCAAGTTGACCTATGTTACCAAAAGCAAAGGCTGTCTGCAAGCAGAACGAAGTGGTCTGCAGGCGTTATTTATTTTTATCCTTTGAAGAACGATGTGTATCATGCTTAGATGGTAAGCCATTGTGATCATCACTATCGCTAGTATCTGACGATTCAACCACTTGATTACTGGTTGGAAAAGTTTTATCCGCCACTGAAAGGGAGTCGTAAGATGCCTTTCTTTGTATTTGAGTATGTTTAGAGGCCAAGAGTTTACCGCACTGTTTGTTGATATCTTTTACACTGTAACTGAGTTGATGTTTTTGATTAGCCAGCTCATATTCAGCATCATGATGGTAGAGTGTTTCTGTTGCATGATTAGATAATTGAGGTTGGGAAGCACGGTTTTTTTCTTCAGCTAGTGACCGCATCGCCGAGCATAACATGCAAGAGTGGTTGCTCTCCAGGTAGAGCATTCTAGAACCAATACTTTGTTGCAGGGCTAATGCCAGTTGGCGCAGTTCATCATCATCATTTTCGTGATCGTGAACAAGCGTGCTCAGATCAGATAAAAGTGCCGTGTAAGGAGAATCTTTCTGATTAATATCTTCGACTACCGTAGCATAATCATTGAGGATAGATTGTAGTTTAACCTTATCAAAATGATCTAGAAGCTTACGGGTTCGTTTATCGAGTTTTTCAAGCATCTTTTTAAGATATTTCACGCGTAACCCCTCATTACTCAGTTGATCCATATCTCTTGATGAAATATTTTGAAACTGTGCCTTCTTGATAATTGGGTTAGTAATAAAGTCGTAAAGTCTTTTGCTAATCATGCCTGCAGTGATGATTAAATGAGAAAAAATAATAGATTGGGACAAGTCAGACTTGCCTAAAAAAATAAACGTTGCCAGCGCGCATATAAATGAGATTGATATATAAGCTGCACTGAGAAGAACATTATTATTAATTTTACCACTGAATTTTTCGCTATTCATAATGTCTTGAATAATTCCATCAATATCTTTGGGCGTTACAAATGATTTTTTATCCTGAAGTTGGGCAATCTTTTCCATAATTTCCGCACGCAACGGAAGAGTGTCAACATCATGAATATTGAGTAATTTAATACTTTTATCAAAAGAGACAACAATGAGATTATGGATCCGATCTTTGTCAGAAGGATAAATCCTAGCATCCGGATCAAGCGCACCATCAAGTAGTTCTCTAAATGAATGAAGTGTTTTAAGTTGATGCCTTACTTGACGACGTTGTACGAGCATATCACGCGCGACATCGTATAAGAACATCACTGTTGAGGCACCCCACAGAGCACATAGAAGCGGTAAGAAAATCTGTGGATTGGTAATTGCAAATACAGCAAGTATGACGCCCCCAATGATAAGAAGAGATCCCTGCCCAATGAGAAACGCACGCTTGTCTTCATTCTCGCTTCGAGAAGCTTCAATAAGCGCGCAAATACCCTCGAGGATGAAACTAATACCGTACAACCAAGAAAGATTTTTTGTCATAAATCGTAATACTGGTATCGCCACATCCAGTGCGGATTGGTAAGAGTAAAAAAGCAGAAAAATATCCTTGGTCAGATATTGAATCGGGAGAATGATATAATTGAGAGTTTCCAACAGCCGAGCTATGACCGCTTTTCGCTTATTTTTACGTTCCTCATTTTGATAGGATTCTTTTTTATTTTCTAGTTCGTCACTCATGAACACTCCAGTTCAAATACGACATTCACAATCAAAGTACCAAAAAACAATGTCTAAGACTTGTTCTGTTGGTCCAAATCATTGACGGAATCTGGATGATCAGACATATCCTTATGCACTTGGTCATAGATCTCCTGACGGTGCACAGCTATTTCTTTTGGCGCATCAACTCCGATACGCACCTGATGACCTCGGATACCGAGAACTGTAATTTTTACGTTATCACCAATAACAAGGACTTCTCCTACTCTTCGTGTAAGTATTAACATATGCCTAACTCCATTTAACGCATGATCACTGTGATGGTACCACTTCCATGCATAAACTACTACACAGGCTCATTAAATAGCCTCCCTAGACAAAATATAGACTATTTTGTGAAATATGTAAGAAATATCTTACAATTATATTAGTTAATGGATTATGTTAGGAGGGGTTGATCAACACAGGTCCATTTATATAGGACAGGGGATATCAATAAAAGTATGTTGGATCCCAAAATGCTCTGACAAGTGATGACCCAGTGCTTGAACACCATATCGTTCTGTCGCATGATGACCAGCTGCATAAAAAACGATTCCAGTCTCTTGGGCAATGTGGTAAAGCCGCTCTGCTGGCTCCCCGGTAACAAAAGCATCTACGCCCAGCGCCAAGGCATGGTGAATATCATCGCCGGCCGCACCCGAGCACCAAGCAATCCTTTTGATTTGTGTGTTTGGGTTCTTAGCAATCATCAATGGGTCGTGCGCAAGATTTTTGTTTAATTTAGACTGCAGATCGAGGGCGCTACACGGTTGTTGCAAATGTCCAAAGAGCCCGAGGTCTCGACCACAAGTACTATGCATACTACCTTCAATCGCCCACTGCATAACGTTAGCCAACTGCGCGTTATTGCCCAAAATAGCATGACCATCCAGAGGTAAATGATAGGCAAGAAGATTAACATCGTGTTGTAGAATCGTTTGAATACGCTTTTTTGCATAGCCAGTGATCACACGGGAATCGTTTTTCCAAAAATAACCGTGATGGACCAAGATCATATCTGCATGTTGCTTAATTGCTGCATCAAGAAGCGCCTGGCATGCACTTACGCCTGATACAATGCGAGTGATATTGGATTTCCCTTCAATTTGCAAGCCATTTGGACAATAATCTTGATAGTGTGAACTCAACAACAGATCCTCACAATAGCTTACGATAGCATCACGATTGGCCATAGATCCCTCCTGCATCCTGCGCAACATTCTCAGCGATACACTGTCTGGACAGTCAACCGCACCTTGATTAAGGTTATCACGAATCATCACACGGAACAATTTTGAAAAAATCCTGCAACACGCGATTGCTTGTACTATAACCACCCCCATGAATATTGGAGATTTCAATGGTGATTAAATTATCAAAGGAGAGAGAAGCGTTTGTTAAAGAGGTAGCAGCATTTGTTGATAAGAACTATCCAAAAAAACTGCGTGATAAGCAAAGAAATCGTCAGGAGTTTACGCGTGAAGATTATAAGCTATGGCATGGAATTCTTGACGATCACGGATGGGGCGCTGTGCATTGGCCCAAAGAATATGGCGGTACCGGCTGGGATGAATTAGATAACTATCTTTTCTTCAGCACACTCGTGAAGAAAAATGCGCACCAGGTTTTGCCATTTGGGATCAACATGTTGGCACCTTTACTGATGGCTTTTGGTAATGATGCCCAAAAAGAATTTTTCCTGCCTAAAATAAAAAACGCAGACCATATCTGGTGTCAAGGGTACTCTGAGCCCAATGCA
>DCKN01000067.1 GCA_002320385.1 Proteobacteria bacterium UBA1673 | reverse complement strand
CAAGGTAAAACAGGGTCACTAACCGCCCTGCCAATTATTGAAACCCAAGCAGGCGACGTCTCAGCGTTCATTCCTACAAATGTTATATCGATTACTGATGGACAAATCTTCCTTGAAACAACGCTCTTTAACTCTGGGATCAAGCCAGCGATCAATACAGGATTATCGGTATCTCGCGTTGGTGGCGCGGCACAAAAAAACATCATCAAAAAATTGGGCGGTAGTACAAGAATAACGCTTGCACAATTCAGAGAACTGGAGGCGTTTTCACAGTTTTCTCAAGATTTAGATGAGGAAACGAAAAAACGTCTTGAACAAGGAAAGCGAACCGTTGAGCTCATGAAGCAAGAAAATCAAGCACCTCTATCAACGGCTGAAACAGCATGTGTCCTGATGGTGGTCCAAGAGGATCTTTTCAAGGATATTCCCGTCACCAAAGTACAAGAAGCAGAGCTTGAGCTACTAACAAACTTAAGAACATCACACAAAGATCTATTAACAGCCATCGAGAACAACCCAGTTTATGAAGAGTATTACATCGATAAGCTCAGAGCGATCATCGATGATCTGATGCCCGTATTGAGTGAGTAACCCTATGAGTAAGCTAAACATCATCAAAAGAAAAAAAACAAGCACTCAGAAAACTGCTCAAATCACGCGTGCATTAGAGTTGGTTTCTTCAAGTAAGCTATCTCGACTTGCTGACAAAAACGCGCAAAGTGAGTACTATGCATCAATTCTGTCAAAAATGATCGGAAATCTCGCAAACTGCACGGAGTCGTTTGCTGAAAATAACAGCTTCATCAAGCCACATAAGTCTGTTAATGTCGTTGGTCTCGTAATCATTTCGTCAGACCGGGGCCTTTGCGGCAACCTGAATCACTTGCTTTTTCGCGAAGTCGTACAATATATGCAAGATCTTCAAGCTCAGGAAAAAGGCGTCGTTCTATGCACAGTTGGTCAAAAAGCAACCGAGTTTTTCCAGAAATATAATCTACCTGTACTCGAGGCTTATCCAAAACCTGAGCTATCTCCAGACGCAACTTTATCAGCATGTCAAAAAATGATATACCAGTATACACAAAACAATATCGATGAGGTGCACTTATTTTACAACAAAATGGTGTCCATTCTAGAGCAAAAACCAAACAAAAAACAACTTTTGCCGATAGAAAAAACACCTGAAGCTGATAGCAAGCACCAAAGAGAATATATTTTCGAACCTAATAGAGAGGTAGTTTTTAAGTCGCTACTTGATCGCTATATTCGCTATACAATTTACCAGGCAGCAATTGAAAACGCGACATCGGAAGAAGCTGCTCGAATGATAGCAATGAAGAATGCAACAGATAACGCAAACAAAATTATTGATTCGTTACAGCTATCTGCCAATAAAGCCAGACAAGCACAAATCACAACAGAGCTATCTGAAATCATTGGCGGATCAGAGGCAATAACCTAGTAAAGAAGAGGACATAATATGGAAGCAGTAAAAGGTACAATCACCACAGTAATCGGTGCGGTAATTGATGTTGAGTTTCCCTCAAACAACATCCCAAAAGTTTATGATGCCCTCCTGGTCGATCAACAACAGCTGATTTTGGAGGTACAACAGCAGCTTGGCAATAACACTGTTCGAGCATTAGCAATGGGGGCTAGCGATGGGCTCAAAAGAGGCCAAACTGTAACGAATACTGGCGGTCCAATCAAAGTGCCTGTTGGTAAATGCACACTGGGACGAATCATGAATGTACTGGGGGAACCGATTGACAAGCAAGGCCCCATCGAAGCAAAAGAGTATGCGTCTATTCATAAAAAAGCACCTGACTTTACCGAGCTGAATCCAAGTACAGACATCTTAGCCACGGGGATTAAAGTTATAGATCTCATGTGTCCAATCGCCAAAGGAGGCAAAGCTGGATTCTTCGGCGGTGCAGGCGTCGGTAAAACAGTCATCATGCTGGAGCTCATTCGAAATATCGCAGTTGAATCGCGAGGATTGTCCGTATTTGCCGGCGTCGGTGAGCGAACCAGGGAAGGTAACGATTTCTTCCATGAAATGATTGCATCCAAAGTTATAGACAAAACAGCTCTGGTTTACGGCCAAATGAATGAACCCCCAGGAAATCGATTGCGAACAGCCAATACAGCATTAACAATTGCAGAGCACTTCAGAGATATGGGCAGTGATATTCTCGTCTTCATCGATAATATCTTTCGGTTTACACAGGCGGGAAGCGAAGTATCGGCGCTGCTGGGTCGTATGCCGTCAGCAGTTGGCTACCAACCAACACTCGCAGAAGAAATGGGCAAGCTTCAAGAGCGCATTGCCTCAACAAATAAAGGGTCTATTACATCTGTTCAAGCAATTTATGTACCCGCAGATGACCTCACAGATCCATCGCCTGCGACAACATTTTCACACCTAGATGCTAAAATTGTTCTTTCACGTCAAATCGCTCAACTTGGTATCTACCCAGCAATCGATCCTCTTGACTCTAGCAGTCAGCAGCTAAGCCCAGATATAGTGAGTCCAAAGCACTATGCAACAGCCCAAGCAGTAAGAAAAGTATTGCAAAAATACACCGAGCTAAAAGACATTATTGCAATTCTAGGTATGGATGAACTCTCTGAGCAAGATAAAATAACCGTCCAGCGTGCACGTAAAATTGAAAGATACTTTTCTCAACCATTCTACGTTGCAGAAGTATTCACCGGAGCTCAAGGCGCTTATGTTTCTCTCGAGGATTGCATCGATGGGTTTCAGGAAATTCTCAATGGTAATTGTGACCATATTCCCGAGCAGGCTTTTTTCATGCAGGGGTCAATCAGTGACGTTAAAAAACAAGCAGAGAAACTCGCAGAGGAAAGCTAATGGCTGAGCAAACATTATTGGTAAGCATCGTTACACCGCAAGGCTTTAGTATTCGCGTTTTAGCCAGCTCGGTACAGGTTCGAACAGCACTTGGACGTATCGAGATATTACGCAACCATGCGCCATTACTTGCGACACTTAAACCAGGGAAACTAAAAGTCACCCCAATGGGTAAGCAGGAGGCATCAACGTTTCTGTACATTGAAAAATCCGGGGTTATCGAAGTTTTTGACAACACAGTGACTGTGCTCGCCGATAACAGTTTCTATGGTTCCGAGCTCGACAAGCAGGCGCTAGTCAATTCAGAAAAAGAGCTAAGAAAAAAGTTGGCAGAGAATAGTCAAGAGGCACTTGGGGTGACGCTTGACGCGCTCAATGAAGTGAATGAAAAACTCAAAATCGTTGACGAGATTCGCAATGAAACGCTCTGAGCCTCACATCCTCAATCCTGGGTGCTCAGTAGTTATTCTGGCAGCAGGTAAAGGAAAACGAATGGGCGTCACCTGTCCAAAACCCTTGGTGCCTATTTGCGGTAAGCCCGCTCTCCAGCACTTACTAGATACTTTAAAACAATGTGATCTCGACCATATTTTCATCGTTCACCCCCGTGAGCAGGCTAACTTATTCAAACAAACCCTCGACGAAGACACCTGCCATAACGTTCAATGGGTTGAACAGGCAGAAGCTAAAGGAACCGGCCACGCTGTTCAACAGGCGCTACCCTTCATAAAGACAGAAAAAGTCATTGTGCTTCTCGGAGACACGCCATTTGTGTCGAAGGAGAGTATTCAACAAATCAAAAAGAGCAAGCAGCCGCTTTCACTCATTTCGTGTCTAACCGAAAATCCATTTGGCCTTGGACGCATCATTCGAGATGAGGCGGACAATGTCGTAAACATCATCGAAGAAAAAGATCTAGAGCCCGATCAAAAAGCGATCAAAGAGGTCAATACAGGGATCATAGCAATGCATACAAGCATATTGACCTCCTACCTTCATTTGGTTGACAACTGTAACAACAATAAAGAATACTATCTGACTGCCATACTCCCCATATTAGAAAAGCACCAGCCGGGCGCCATCGAGTGTATGCAAACAAGCCCGAGCTGGAAAGTATGTGGTGCCAATACTATGGCTGAGCTCGCTGCGCTAGAAAGAAAGCATCTATTATCTGTAGCTAATCAACACCTGGCCAATGGCGTTCGTATCAAAGATCCGCACAGGTTTGATTGTCTCGGGGATTTATCTTGTGGAAAAAATGTTGTCATTGATATCAATGTCATTATCAAAGGCAGGGTCTCCATTGGCAACAACTGCACAATTGGCGCGGGGTGCATTCTGGACAACGTTACCTTAGAGGACAACGTCTCACTTCACCCGCACTCGCTTTTGCAAAAGTGCCATTTAGCACGAGGGGCAAGCGTCGGTCCGTTTGCGTATTGTCGAGAAAACACCCAAGTTGGTGAGCATGCACAAGTTGGCTGTTTCGTTGAAACCAAGTCCACCACGATCGGAAAAAACAGCAAAGCGAAGCACTTAAGCTATCTTGGCAATCTTGAAATCGGTGAGCGATGTAATATAGGGGCTGGGGTTATTCATTGTAACTATGACGGTCAAAATAAATACACCTCTATCATCAAAAATGATTGTTTTATTGGCGCAGACAGTCAAATTATAGGACCTGTAACCATTGAAGAAAGCGCAACCATTGCCGCAGGCGCGACAGTGACAAAGCGCGTTCCCAAAGATAGCCTAGCCATCTCTCGCCCTCCTCAAGCCAATATCCTTAATTGGAAAAAGAAGCTTACGCAATAACGACGCGTAAATCAAAGCAATCTTTGCTCCAGGCTACAAATCCACACATGTATTTGCTACAATAGCTTCAAACAGAAAGGGCAACCACCCATGTGCGGAATCATTGCTGGCGTCTCTCACCGTACCGATTTAAAAACAAACATACTCAACCAACTCAAAAAGCTTGAGTACCGAGGGTATGACTCAGCGGGTATCGCCACCATCACAAAAAATAAAATTGAAGCCCTGCATACCACCGAAGACATTGATACATTATTCGAAATAACCAATAAGCTTCCCCCTATTTCGCTTGCTATTGCACACACGCGGTGGGCGACCCATGGAAAGGTGACAGTCGCGAACGCACATCCACATACAGCCGGGGGTAGAATCGCGTTAGTACACAACGGTATCATTGAAAATCACACCGAATTAAAGCAAACGCTTCTTAACGATGCAGACATTAACTGGCGATCAACCACTGACTCTGAAGTCATCGCACAACTAATCTATAAAAAAGCTCAGACATGCAATATAGAAACAGCAATTATTGAGAGCGTAAAGCAACTTAAAGGAACATTTGCCCTAGCAATTATCGATGCTCAGACTCCGGAAAAAATCTACTGCATCGCACATGAAAGCTCACTAATGATTGGTAGAAGTGAGGGCGTTTTTTATCTATCATCAGATCAAAACGCACTATTAGAGGATTGCAGCGAAGCCTGTCAGGCCCCCAAGGATCAACTCATCGTCATTACCAGCAAAGCAATTACACCCAAAGCAACCAATGATGCCCTCGAGTGGCACTGCCTGAAAAGCATTGCCAAAACACCAACCAGTGAAAAAAGCAAGTATACAAGCGTAACACACAAAGAAATTCACGAACAACCAAACGTACTGCAGCGCTTAATTAATACCCACACAGCGGATAGCGCGCGCATCGACAACCTCACACCAGGCCTCAGCGCAGCACTACGTAAGCATCGTCGCATCAAAATAGTCGCCTGTGGCTCAAGTTACTACAGCGCGCTCGTTGGAAAGTACTGGATAGAGGCCATTGCCAAAGTGCCAGTAACAGTCGAGCTTGCTAGTGAAATTCGCTACCGCACACCTGTCATTGAGCCTGAAACGATCCTAATCACACTATCACAGTCAGGTGAGACTCTTGACACAATCTCAGCTCAACGCTATCTTTTCAGCATCGCCCCCAAGCTTGTCAGTTTAACAATTGGCAATAACTTATTATCAACACTCGCCAATGAATCGCACTACTTCTGGTCAACGCAGGCAGGCCCAGAAGTCGGGGTTGCAACAACAAAAGTTTTTACCGCACAGCTCTTTTGTCTTGCCTGTATCTGTCTCGAGATGAGCGATGACCTAGAGGAGAAAAAAGTCATCACTGAAAACCTCAGCCAGATTCCGCAGTGGGTTCAAGAGGTTCTATCCCACGAAAACGACATAAAACACGTTGCCAAAACATTAAAAGACGATCAAGCCCTTATCATATGTGCACGAGGACACAACTATCCCATCGCACAAGAAGCAGCATTAAAACTCAAAGAACTGGCATACATTCACGCAAGCGCATACCCGTCAGGGGAACTGAAACATGGCCCGCTAGCACTGATTGACCAGTCATTAACTACATTGTTTTTCATAAGTAATGATCGGTATTTAACAAAGACACGATCCAGCATCAGCGAGGTACTTGCTAGAAATGGAAAAGTTTTGCTCATAGGCGCTAAAGACGCTTTCCAGTCGTTAAATATGGAGGAAACCAACAATTTATTGTTCGTCCAAACAACCGAATACTCCCCACCCGAAGAGATCAGTACTTTCACAAACGTTGTTGGCGCACAGCTTCTGACGTATCATACCGCCAATGAAAAAGGCTGCACCATAGATAAACCTAGAAATCTAGCCAAATGCGTGACAGTAGAGTAGTTCAGAAACGTATTCAAAATAAAAATAGGTATTCTCAATATCTCTGTTTCAACATCATAATCAGATCAAATAGTCTCATTCCAGAAGTCGAATACGCAGACCATCAACAAAGAGACTTTGCCCTCATAAAATTATTTCGCAACGGAGAAGTGGGCTCTAGAATGAGCACACAATATTCAAATAAAAAGTAAATAAAGAAAGCAGGAAAAAACCACAAGTATTTGATGGATACAAAGGTAGAGCAAATGGTGGAGGACACAAATCATAAGATGATTGAAAAACATCATGCGGTGCGATACAGTAAATTTATTGTAGAAGAACATCCAAAGCTAGGGAGTTGATCAAACGATGACAAAGCAAATACAAACACACCCAACAAACTTCGTGGTTGAAAAACCCTTTGGGCCATTCCTTGCGAGCTGTATGTTACCAGAAGATGCAGTGAGTGCCATGCTGAAAATGTCAGATGAGATACTATCCAATAAATTATCTGAATCGCATGGTCAAAGTCTTGCTGGGGTTATTAACAAAGAAATGAAAGTTTATAAGTCAGATATGAAAAATGCTGGCGTCAACCAACTACTCGAATCTTGTGTAAGAAGTTATGTGATTCAGTCTGCGAAGAATCATGGGATGTTTAAAGAAACATATACATTTGAATCTATGATAAATGCTGCATGGATTGTATCGCAGTATGAGAATGAATATAACCCGATACATAATCACAGTGGTTGTGACATAAGTGCAGTAATATATCTCAAGTGTCCAGACGTAAAAAGTCGTAGAAATTTAGAGGCTAAAAAAGGAAAAATAGATTTTGATGGTGATATACATTTTGTGCATAGTGCGATGGGTAGCAGAAATTATGATGTATTTGAAAGGGGCATGTTGAACATAGTACCAACACCAGGATTGTTACTGATGTTTCCATCATACCTCACACACACAGTGTATCCGTTTGTTGGTGAAGGTGAAAGAAGGAGTTTACCATTCAACGCAGTGTATCGAATAACGGATGAAAATAGATTTATTGCTGGTGACGTATCTAATGTAGTACATACAACTTTTTATACAAAGGAAAAACCAAATGAGTGTAGTCTGATGAGTGAAAAAAATAACATTCTCCAAGAAAAGTGAAAACCTTACGACTATCACAAAAGTTTAGGACATATTTACACGAATCTATCCACAATTGCTAAACATGTACACAAAAACGAAATTGGGAAAACCCATAGCATAAAAAACGAATAACTGTATGAAAATCAGAAGGAATCAAAAGACTATTTGGGCAAATACAACGCGAGTTTTTATACAGGAGTAAGCGAGAACGAAGTTATTTTGACTCTCTCGATGAGAAGCTCGCAAATGACTTAATAGCCCAATTGCAAGGGTATGGAATTGAGAAGAGATCGTCTCCAAGGGTCACGCCAACCGAGACAACCCACGTTTTTGGAAGTTGATCAAACATGCTCAAAAGCTCTTAATGGATCTAAATCGGCCATGGACTATGAAGTTCATTCAGGACTGCATGTCGAAAAGCGCACAGCTCAACGCAACAACTATGAGCAAATTCACCAGTGCTCAAGGTATCCACAAACTTATCCACAGATCTCTGGCCAGCCAAAAAGCTGCTGGGCGTTACTCGTTGTCTGCAGGCATACAGCATCATAAGAAAGGTTTTTCAACAAGGCTACCTGCTTAGCAACCTCAACAACATAGGCGGGGCAGTTCTCTTTTCCACGGTATGGCACAGGCGCAAGGTAGGGGCTATCCGTTTCTACTAAAAGTCTCTCCATTGGTACATAACGCACAACATCACGCAGAGATTCAGCATTTTTAAAAGTAATAATCCCTGAAAAGGAGATATAAAAACCTAAGTCCAAGGCCTGAGCGGCCATCTCCTTCGTTTCCGTAAAACAATGTAGCACGCCTCGTGCATCATTTCGACCAACTGATCGAAGAACATCTATCGTATCCGCTCGTGCCTGTCGAGTATGAACAACCAAAGGCTTAGCACACGACATTGCAAGCTCAATTTGTCCAGAGAAATATTTTTTTTGTAAATCTTTATCCAGCGAATCTTCTCGGTAATAGTCAAGACCACACTCTCCAATTGCAACCACGTCCTGGTGTGCAGCAAGCACGCTCAGTTGCGACAACGCATCATCGCAGGGAACACTTTGCACATCGCAAGGGTGCACCCCGACAGACACTTTAACTTGAGGAAACCGCTCCCCAATCGCAATAACATCAGGCAAAGCGGCTAAATCAACACCGATACTAATACATTGCTTGACCCCTACAGACGCAGCCTCAAGTAAGGTTTGTTCAATCGCATCAAGGTCGCCACCATGTAAGTAGTTCAAATGGCAGTGCGTATCAATCAACATGATCAGAAGCCTCTTGAGACACAACTGAAAGCTCTGACACCTTTCTGAATCCCTGCGGGACGAACTTGCCTCGCTTAGCACGCGCGGACACATATGGCTGCCACTGAGAGGGCTTGAGCGTGAATGAGCGTCGTCCACTTTGAATAACGAGATGATCTCCCTGCCCCATCAATATCGATGCACGACAAGCATCTTGTTCATCAGCAAAGTCACCTGGAAGAATATGACACAGACGTACACCTTTACCTTTTTTCAACGACGGCACTTCATCAAGCGATAAAATACATAGCCGGCCAGTCATGGTGACAATTGCTAGATAGTGGTGTGCTTTATCCACAACATGGAGGGGCAATAAATAGTCACCTGTTGATAAGCTCACCACAGCCTTTCCGTTCTTATTTTTTGAGACACAGTCGGCGAAAGATGTTACAAAACCATAGCCAGCACCAGTGAGAATCAACAACTTTGATGCATCTTGACGCCCCATAATAACATCGTCTATTTTACCTTCTGCCAAATCAATATACTTTGTAATTGGTTCACCTTGCGCACGAATTGATGGCAATCCATCAACTTTGATCGTATAGCATCGGCCTGTAGAGCAAAACAGCACCAACATCTCATTTGATCGACCCCGGCGAAAGTGGGCCAACTGATCCCCTGTACGAAACGATAAAGTCTCCGGCAGGATTGAATGCCCTTTCCCCGATCTAATCCAACCGTGCTTTGATAGAACCACCGTAACATCGTCAACACTTTTTGCACTGGCGGTGATGTCAAAGCGGACCGCCCTCTTACGCTCAACCAACACCGTGCGGCGATCATCTCCAAATTTATCAAGACATCGCCCAATCTCAGCAACCATCGTTTGCTCGAGTCGCCCAGGCACATTGAGAATTGCATCAAGCAACGCCTGCTCATCCATCAACCGCTTCTGTTCGTCAAGCAATGCCTGCTCAGCAATTTTAGCCAATTGACGCAACTTAATTTCAAGAATCGACTCAACCTGAGACTCTGAAAGCTCAAACCGCTTTAACAGCGCCGCCTTAGGGTCATCAGACCTTCGGATGATCGCAATAACCTCATCGATAAAATCAAAAATCAACAACAGTCCTTCGAGCGTATGTAGGCGAGCCAGCACCTTCTCAAGACGAGCCTTTGTTCGGTTCGTGACCACAGACTTTCTGAAAGCCAGCCACTGCTTAAGAATCTGAAACAGGGGTAGCACCGACGGACTTCGGTCAAGATCAATGACATTAAGTGCAACCTTATCTGATTTCTCAAGGTCAGTTACAGAAAAAAGGTGCCCCATCAAAGCGTCAACATCCACACGGTTACTCTTCAAGGCCATGACAATTCTAATCGGCGTCTCATAATCAGACTCATCGCGCAAATCAACGACCATTGGCAGCTGCTTTTTATGCATTTGTTCAGCAATTTGCTCAAGAATTTTACTTGGAGAAACGCGAAAAGGAAGCGCATTGATCACAACAGTCTTACCCTCTTCAACCACATAAGTGGCACGCAACATAAACGCACCCTGCCCTGTCTTGTACACCTGAATAATATCTTCCCGACTGGAGACACACTCTGCACCACCAGGATAATCAGGGCCTCGTATGAAGTCAAAAATAGAAGACTCTGTCGCATCAGGGTTTTCAAGCAAATGAATACAACAACGACCCACCTCACGGGCATTATGCGGTGGAATATCTGTGGTCATGCCAACCGCAATCCCCATCCCTCCGTTAAGTAACACATTCGGCAATTGAGCAGGTAATGCACAAGGCTCCTGTGTTGTACCATCAAAGTTCAGCTTCCAATCAACAGTGCCTGAGTGAACTTCGTCCAAAAGAACGGAAGCATACTTTGTCAACTTCGCTTCGGTGTAACGACTCGCAGCAAAAGATTTAGGGTCATCCACGGACCCCCAGTTTCCCTGGCCATCAATGAGCGGATTACGGTAACTAAAATCCTGCGCCATGAGCACCATCGCCTCATAGCAAGCCAGCTCTCCATGTGGATGAAAAGAACCCAGAACGTAACCAACTGTACGGGATGACTTTTTATGTTTAGCGGCAGCATCTAAACGCAGAAGGTACATAGAATAAATAATTCGTCGCTGTACAGGCTTCAGACCGTCAGCGACGGATGGCAGCGCTCGATCCAATACCACATACATGGAATAATCAAGGTAAGATTTCTCTGCAAACGCACCGATACCCTTTTTCTCAATAGAGTCATCTATAAACATGGCATATATTCATTGAAATTAATTGCTTAACATAATCTATCAGACATAGGCGTCTAAGGCAAGAGCGCCGAGCCGGGACAAATGCTTACGGGCAATTAAGATATTTTGACCCCAAAGAGTAGAAAAGAGACACTAGATCTTACAAACTTGACTGATAATATGAAATAAATACTATTTCGGTAAGCGATGTCAGTGGCAAGCGCAAAAGATACGAACCAAGTCAACTGGTACTCACTTGGTTACGATATTGCGCCGTTTTCAAATACAGCCAACCAGTCTCAGCTATTTTTCAAGTCTCAGGCATTAATCAACACACTGAACAAACTCTGCTCTCTGGACTCCGGAGAGGTTTGTATCACCGCACTTACGGGGGAACGCGGCTGTGGTAAATCAACATGCTTGCGCGCACTCAACAAGATGCGGACACACTACACGAGCATCATTATTCAAGCAACGGCAGGACTAAGCCCTCAAAACTTAGTAAAAGCCATTTTTCGGGGTCAAACAACCACCACAACCTCATCACGACTACCCACTACGGAAGACTGCGTCCAGCTTATGAAAGCCCTTACATCTGCCAATAAGCAAATCCGCATTCTTATTGACAAAGCCCAGGAGCTTCCATCAACAACACAATCGCTTATACGCAAGCTGTGTAGCATTCAGTCAAACGGCAGCAACCTTCAATTTGTATTGTGCACTCACCAGCCAAAAGCCATTGCGGAAATCTACAAAGATGATCAAATCATCAGTCAGTCCATACAACTTCAAAATCTTACTAGGCAAGAAACCGAGCGGTTTATAAACATTAAGCTACAGTCATCTCAAACGACACAAAAACCCCAGCAAGCACCAAAAGGATTTGCAGACCGTATTTATGACCAAACCAGAGGCAACCTTTTTAAAATCAACGAGTCTGCGGGGCGGCTTCTCCCAACAGTGCTCAAACCGCAAGTTAAGAAAGAGCATCTTTCTCAATCTTTCAATAGAAAACATCACATTCTACTCACAAGCATCGGGGCTTTTTTATTAATCATACTCGGCCTGAGAGCAACACTTTACAACGCCCCCTCGATCGGTGTAGGCAAACCCATCGCGCAGAAGTCAAGAGCACATGAGAAGCGCACCCCACCATCCCCTGAAAGAATCAGTCGCTTACTTTTTGTGCTATCCCACCCGTAAATCGAAGGTTGCTCCAGAGATAAAGCACTTTGAAAAACGATCCAAATGATCTGCAACTGCCACGGCGCGCTCGCCAGGAAACTGTATCACAGTGAGCCTTACAGAGCCCCGTGCACAGGCCACAAAAATACCACTTGCAGAGACATCAAGCACAGTGCCTGGGGCAACGCCCTGAGGAAAAGGCACGGTCGATATACCAGCAGACACAATACGTATCCGCATACCATCAAAAAAAGCATAGGCCATAGGCATCGAATGATACGCCCGCACATGACGCTCAATTTCATACATGGTAAGCGACCAGTCAATCTGAGCGTCCCGCTTGTTGACCTTGTGCGCATAAGTCACGCCCTCAGAAGACTGCGCGATTGCACCACCAAGAAAACGAGGCAAATCATCCAGAACTTGACAAAGTGACTCCGCCCCCATACAGGCCAAGCGCTGTGTGAGCAGGTCCTGGGTATCGTCCTGAGCAATAGCACAGACTGAAGACAATAAGACAGGACCTGTATCAAGCCCAGCCGCCATCTTCATAATACACACGCCCGTCTCCGAGTCCCCCTGGAGAAGCGCTTGAACGACAGGAGATGCACCGCGCCAGCGAGGCAAGAGAGAAGCATGAACGTTAATACAAGCGAAATGTGGCGCATCAAGCACAGATTGGGGAATAATTTGACCGTATGCAGCAACAACAAGAACATCAACGCCACCCCGCTTGATCAGCGCAGCTTCAACGTCACCGACTTTTTCAGGCTGATATACCGGAAGTCCTTGTGCAATAGCAAACAACTTAACAGGAGAAGGCTGCACACGCTTCCCTCTTCCCGCAGGACGGTCCGGCTGCGTAAATACACCGACAACCTCATGACATGAGCCATGTATCGCCTTCAGGGACGGGACGGCAAACTCAGGGGTGCCAGCAAAAGCAACACGCAACGGCCTCACCACAAACTAGCTCCGGCGGAATTTTCTATTGATTATTCTTCGCTTGGTTTTCCCAAGGTGGTCAAGCATTAACTTCCCATTCAGATGGTCTATTTCATGCTGCATGCACTTAGCCATGAAACCATCTTCCTTGAAAACTCGCTTTTCACCGTCTAAACCAAGTGCGTGAACTTCGACAGTTTCATATCGAGGCACATTGACATAAACATCTTTGATTGACATACAACCCTCTTGAGAATTTGTCTCACCGGAGCCAGACACAACCTCTGGGTTGATGAGACACAAAGGCTGATCCTTTGATTCTGAAAAGTCAATAACGGTAATTCGCCACGGCGTTGGCATGTCAAGCTGAGTTGCTGCCAACGCAGCACAGTTGTCCTGAGCGTACAACGTTTCAAACATATCATCTACTACCGCCCGTATTTCATCGTTGACAGCAGGGACGGCCTTACCTGGAACAGCCAGTCTAGGATCAGGATACTGAATTATGTTGAATTTTGGCACGTAAAACACCTCACAAATATTGTGTATAATTTTATATAATTATACAATAATGCACAAGAAAAGTCAAGGTAAAAGCCCGTGAGCGCACAGAACAAAGCCTATATTACAAACCACATTTCAATCATTGAGGCATTACATCATGTCATCCAAAACAAAGCACACATCGATAAAGCGGTGAGGGCTTCGACCCAGCCCCAACAGCCCATCCACTTAATCACAGCCATCGTGAGCGGAACAATAAGAGAATATGAGACACTGGGGTTGTGGGCGAGCAAACACACAAAGTTCAAACCCAAAGACGTTAAGCTCAAGTACCTTATCATAAGCAGCCTTTATCAGTTAAAGTTTATGGAAAAACGATCTGTTAACACCATTATCCACAGCGCAGCTGAAGTCACCATGAAAATCAATCGCGCCTGGGCAAAACCAGTCGTCTATGCCGCACTCAAACGACTAAACCAGGAAAAAGCGCCAGAAGTACCCAACATCCCGACATGGCTAGCGCAAAAAATAATCGACGCCCATGGAAAAACGGGGCTAAAAATGTGCCTCGATGCCTGGGCATCCCCTCAACAATATGCTCACATTAGGGTCAACACGAACAAAACAACAAGTACCGATTACCTAGAGAAGCTCAAAGCACTAGACATCCCCGCAAGCCTGTGTACGCAATCAACACAATGCATCTATGCGCCTATATCAGCGATTAACGTCCTACCCGGCCTGGGCAGTGGGGAAATATACATCCAAGACCTAACTCAACAAAAAGTTACCCAAGCGCTGCCACGGCTTAAGGAAAGCGCATTGATTCTAGACGCCTGCGCAGCGCCAGGGGGCAAGGCAACAGCCATACTGAACGATTACCCAAACTGTCAGCTATTAGCCCTTGACATAAGCCAAGAAAAAGTCAATCGTTTAAAAAGTAATCTACAGACTTATCCCCAGGCAAAAGTATTACAAGCCAATGCCACAACACCGCAGGAGTGGTGGAACGGCGTGTGCTTCGATGCTATTATCTGTGACGCGCCCTGCAGCGGCACCGGAGTGTTACAAAAGCACCCCGAAGCCAAGCTAATACAAAGCCCTGAAAACATAAAAGAACTACAAAAAACTCAAAGAGAACTTGTAGAGAACCTCTGGAAAACCCTGCGCCCCGGGGGACACCTTCTCTACAGCACGTGCTCTATTCTCCCTGATGAGAACAAAGACACTGTCGAGCACCTAATACGAAAGCACCCATCAACGGCGACCCTCGTTCGTGCAGAAACCACCCTACCGAGCCCACACCAAAACGGCGGGTTCCATGCACTAATACTCAAAGACACCGCGTGAAAAGAGTCCACAGAGTTATCCACAGATAAAAAATTTAAACGCCTGTGGAAGAGTCAGTGGATAACCGATCGAACAAAGATAGGACAAGTTCGCTGTCCGTTGCTATACACAACCAAACACAAAATCAAGCACAAAGTTATCCACATACAAAAAACACTATTTAAAGAATAAAAACATAGACATGCATAAGTTACCACACTTATACATAGCCCTATGTACTACTATTATTTTTTATTATTTATATAGGTAAAAAACCTGAGCAGGAATCAACAAAGAGATTCTTGACTAATTTAATTAAAGCACGTATAATTTGCATAATTTCAAAATTAAGGTTGCCCCATGTCAACATTTCAAAAACCAAGCAATAAGTCACGAAAGACAACACACGGGTTTCGTAAGCGCATGCGCACGTCAAACGGCAGAGACACATTAAACAGACGTAGAGCCAAAGGCAGACACGCAGTCAGTATATAAGGGCAATCTGCTTGGCTAACAACTCTAAAAGCAAACGAAATGAAATCTCCGCGATACTCGGGTCAGGTAAGCGGTTTGTAAGCCGCTACGTCAGGTTCCACTGGCAAGCAGATTCAGAGACTAAGATCGCGATCGCATGCGCCAAAAAGTGCATGAAGAGAGCAGTTGACAGGAATTACTTCAGAAGAATCAACCGGGCTGCGTGCCGCTCAAGACTACATCCTTTAAAGTTACGGTTATTAGTAGTTGCCCGCTCGCGTATTGCTGAAGTGCCTAAAAAGGAACTAGGAAAAGTCATCAACGAAGCATGGACATCGTTTTTACTACAATACAAAGCTGCTTGATAAAAGTCATACAGTGCTACCAAAGGCTGATAAGCCCATGGTTAGCTCCGTGTTGTCGCTATCATCCCACTTGTTCAGAGTATGCTGTCATATGCCTCAAAGAGCAAGCGCTTCACAAGGCCATCTGTGCTATTGTGTGGCGAATATTATCGTGCAACCCGTTTGCTCGAGGAGGCGTGGATATGCCCTGCACTCGACTCAAACAAGCTAGGAGTTCTACATGAAATCATCAAAAAATCTTTACCTCATTCCTGTGCTGGTTTTTTTACTCGTCATGTTGCAGCGGGCGTGGTTTAGTCCTACGGCTAAGGACGAGACCAAGAAGACAGTTGCGGAGACTACGAGCAAGGTTGGCGGGTTGGGTAAAATCAAAAACTTCGACCAGTCCAAGGATATTTTTGTGCAGACAGATAAAATGACGCTGCGGATTAGTCAGGACGGTGGGGCGATCACAGGTGCTGCTTTAACCGACTATGCCCAGGCACTTCGTGACCCTGCGCCTTTCACTTTGCTGAGTAACAACCCAACACACCTCTATTTAGCACAGACAGGTATGTCTGGTGACGCTGATCTTCGGTTTACAGCCACTGGCAAATCCTTCTCGATGAAGGATGGGGATGATTCGCTTGAGGTGCCGCTCGTCGCTAAAGATGATTATGGGCGAACATTCACAAAAACATTCAAATTCTATCGAAACCAATACCACTTTGAGGTGGCATCAACCGTCGAAAATAGCTCAAACTCCAGTTGGTCGGGCATCCATTACTCTCGGCTGATTTTACGTCACGATTCGGAAGATAACACCACCGCCAAAAACATTCCAGTTGATATCGATGCCCCAAAACCTGGTTGGTTCACCTTCTCAACCTATACAGGCCCTGCTTATTTTTCGGATTCAAAGCCATATGTAAAACTCCCGTTTGTTGAAGTAGAGAAGAAGCCTTTGAAGAAAACGGTTGAGTCATCTGGATGGATCGCAATGCAGCAACGATACTTTATCTGTGCGCTCATCCCTCAGGAGCAATCACAACACTCAGTGACTGCAACATGGCACAGTGGTGCCTCCGAGCAAAACTCTGAGCTACACCGAAATCTTTTCAATTTTTCAACTGTAAGCCCAACAATGGTATTGGCGCCTGGAGAAAAAACAACGAAAACCAGCGTTATTTATACGGGCCCCGAGGAAGCCAAGCGCCTCGCAGCGCTCGCTAAGGGGCTTGAGCTAACAGTAGACTACGGGTGGCTCTGGTTCATCTCAGACCTTCTGTTCCAAGCCCTAGTATTTATCCACCAGTACTTGGGGAGCTGGGGATGGTCCATCATCATGATCACACTGATCGTAAAACTTGTATTCTACAAGTTATCAGAGGCCAGTTACCGAGCGATTGCTAAGCAGAAAAAGCTGCAGCCTAAAATTGATGCGATCAATGAAACGTACAAAGACGAGCCTGAGAAAAAGAGTAAAGCTATGATAGAGCTCTATCAGAAAGAGTCAATTAACCCAATCTCAGGGTGTTTGCCAACACTCCTTCAGATGCCTTTTTTCATCGCACTCTATTATGTGCTTATTGAGAGCATACAGTTGAGGTTTCAGCCTTTCCTTTGGCTCCCTGACCTTTCTTCCAGAGACCCCCTATTTATTCTTCCTGCACTATTCTGTCTAAGCATGGTTGCGATGCAAAAAATGTCACCAACCCCTCAGGCAGATAAGAGTCAAGCAACAGCAATGCTTATGATGCCGTTCGCTATGAGCATTATGTTTGCGCAGATGCCTGCAGGGCTCCTACTCTACTGGACAACGAATAACCTTCTTAGTCTTGGCCAGCAATGGTACGTCATGCAGCGTTATCGCTAGGAGTTTGCAATGACATCTACCGTCGTTGCCTGTGCCACTGGAGCCGTCAGAGCGGGTATTAGCATTGTTCGTATTTCGGGACCGCTTGCCAAAAAAATAGGCGAAAAGGTCTGTCAACAGAGCATCGGCGCGCCTAATCGAACGGTATTTAGATCGATATTCGATAACCAAGGCCAGCTTATAGATAAAGGGCTTGTGGTTTTTTTTCAAGGCCCGGCATCGTTCACGGGTGAAGACGTGCTTGAGTTACAAACGCACGGGAGTCCATTCATCGTTGAGCAGGTCATTACCTCGTGCTTGTCGCATGGCGCTGAGTATGCTCGTCCTGGAGAGTTCTCAGAGCGTGCGTTTTTAAATGGGAAAATTGATCTCGTACAAGCAGAAAGCATCGCTGATCTCATTAATGCCCAATCCGCAGCTCAAGCGAGTGCTGCACTGGCGAGCCTTGAGGGCGCATTATCGAGCGAGGTCAGTCGTCTACAAGAAAAGCTTGTAAAAATACGCACCCAAATTGAGGCCAGCATAGACTTTTCTGACCAAAGTGTGGATACACAAGCAACAGCCCAGCTAAGTGAAGCACTGCAGGATCTAGGGCGAGCAACCGAGGCACTCATCAGTAAAGTCAAGCGGGCCATCCACAACCAGTGTGGGTTACGGGTAGCGATGGTTGGTGCACCAAATGTTGGTAAGTCATCACTGATGAACCAACTGACGCAACAGGAGAGCGCAATCGTTACCGACATTCCTGGAACAACACGAGATGTCATCAAAGCGCAGATTGCATTTCAAGGCCATGCATTGGAAATAATGGACACGGCAGGTATTCGCGAAACGCTGGACCCTATTGAAACGATTGGCGTCAGCAAAACGTATGAGGCGTTACAAGTAGCGGATATAGTATGGGTTCTGGCTGATGTTTCATCTTTGAGTAAAAACACACGCAAGGATATCGAGGCGACACTGGGAGAACACCGCAAAAAATCAATCATTGTAGGCAATAAGTGCGACCTGGCTCCATCTCTAACATTGCCTGACTGGCTAGATTGCACAATCTCGGCCAAAAGTGGTGAAGGTATAGAATCCCTTCTTGCTATGACCATGAAGCGAAAATCCATGTCAATTACCAGTGCGTTTTCAGCACGACGAAGGCACCTCAAAGCACTAGAAGACTTTTCTGGACACCTACAACAAGGCCTAGCATCCATGTCGACTCATATTGATGCTGCTGCAGAAGACCTAAGGTGCGCGCAAAAATGTTTGTCTGTGATGACTGGCGCCTTTCACAACGAAGACCTTCTCGACCAAATTTTCGGAACGTTCTGTCTAGGCAAATAAAACGCATAACGAAAAAGCGCATAAGTGCAGCCGCTTGAGTCCCTGCAAAATACGTGATAGCATACACAAACAAGTCTAAAAAAGCCAAACTATGAACGATACAGTCATTATTATCCCTGCAAGAATGGCAAGCAGTAGGCTCAAAGACAAAGTATTGTTACCAATTGGAGGCGCCAGTTTACTAGAACAGGTATGGCGAAGAGCATCTAAAGTACCGAACTGCGACGTGTTTGTAGCGACAGACCATGAATCAATTATCGAGGCGGTAAACAACTTTGGCGGCAAGGCCATACGAACCAGCACCACTTGTCCGTCAGGGAGCGACAGAGTCGCACAAGCCATACAAACACTCCCAGAAAGTTATCAATTCATTATTAACCTTCAGGGAGACTTGCCGTTTATCGACCCAGAAGAAATACCCCTAGTTCTTACCCCGCTAAGCCAGGGTTATGATGTCGGCACACTCATCACGTGTATGCCCGCAGAGAAACAAAGAAACCCAAGCTTTGTAAAAGCCGTTGTTTCGCCAGATGGGAAAAGCAGCATAATGCGATGTCATTGGTTTTGTCGTGCAGCACTACCCTATGGTCACCATCACTTAGGCGTATACGCCTACACGCGCGATGCGCTACGCGCTTATGCACAGGCGCAGCAACACCCGCTTGAGCAACAAGAAAGCCTAGAGCAACTTCGTTTTTTGACGCTTGGATATCGAATTGGGGCAGCAATGGTCAGCTCACTCGCACTTGAAGTGAACACACCAGAGGATCTCGCTGTAGCTCGACAGTTTGCCAACACAACACATTGATATAATAAGCGATTACTCCCGTGCTATTTCAGCCATCGATTCGAGAAAGTATACGACACGGCAAACGCATGTATTACTCCCTCCACCAGCCAAGACTTCTTGACAAATGCATTCTTTTTCAATAACATAGGGGGTAAATCAAGCTGCGAAAAAACATGAGCAATCATCACTATCAGGTTATTATTGTCGGCGGCGGGCACGCCGGCTGTGAAGCCGCAGCGGCCGCGAGTCGTATGGGGTGTTCTACATTACTGCTCACGCATAGTTTGGACACCATCGGCCAAATGTCCTGTAATCCCGCCATCGGAGGAATTGGCAAAGGCCATCTTGTAAAAGAAATCAGTGCGATGGGTGGGTTGATGCCAGTTGCCGCTGACCGTGCCGCTATTCATAAGCGAACACTAAATGCCAGTAAAGGCGCGGCAGTGCAAGCAACACGCACCCAAGCTGACAGATCAATCTATCGCCAGACGATGAGAACATTATTAGAGGAGATCCCACAGCTTAGGTTATTTCAACAGCCCGTCAGTGATTTAATAATTGAGAACGGTAAAGTAACAGGCGTCACGACTGAAATGGGTCTTAAGTTTACGGCCGATTGTGTTATTTTAACCACCGGAACCTTTCTCTCAGGCAAAATTCATATTGGCAAAGCGCAACAAGATGCAGGTCGAGCTGGCGACCAGGTTTCCACAGACTTATCCACATTCCTTCGCGTGCATGGACAGTTTCGTTTTGGACGTCTCAAAACCGGCACCCCACCCAGAATCGACAGTAGTACTATCAATTTTGCAGGCCTAGAAGTGCAGCCGTCGTCTCAAGATACCCTTCCTTTTGATTTTTGGCGCCAAGGTAGTCCGGTCCAGCAATTGAACTGCTTTATCACCTATACCAGTGACATAACGCACGATATCATCAGGGCTCATTTGCAAGAGTCAGCAATTTTTTCTGGAGACATCAGCGGAACAGGACCGCGGTACTGCCCATCTATTGAAGACAAAGTTCATCGCTTTGCTTCTCAGTCTCGACATCAAATATTTATTGAGCCAGAAGGGCTCAACGTTCGAGAAGTTTACCCCAATGGGATATCTACAAGCTTGCCATACGAAGTACAAAGTAAGATGATCGCTACAATTCCTGGTTTTGAGAAAGCGCATATTACGCGGCCGGGTTATGCGATTGAGTACGACTACTTTGATCCAAGAGACCTCTTGCCACACTTAGAGAGCAGATACATACAAGGGCTCTTCCTTGCTGGCCAGATCAACGGAACAACTGGCTATGAAGAAGCCGCAGCTCAAGGGCTTCTTGCAGGAATCAATGCAGCGTTGCGTACTCGGTCTGAACGAGCATGGTTTCCATCAAGGTCAGAGTCTTATATTGGGGTTTTAGTGGATGATCTAGTTAAGCTTGGCACGACCGAGCCTTACCGAATGTTCACCAGTCGCGCGGAGCATCGGCTACTTCTCCGCGAAGATAATGCGGACAGTCGCTTAAGCCCTGTCGCCATAGATTTGGGGTTATTAAGTGAAAAGCAAACAAGGTTATGGGCAGAAAAAAAACAAAAGATGACAGAGTATACAAAGTGGATCAACCAAAAAGTAATTGTCCCAGGCAGCGACGACAGCGGTCATCTTACAGCCATAGCTTGCATTGATATAAAGAAGCCAACTAAATTATCAAGCTTAGTCAAAAGACCGGAGGTGTCAAGCGAGATGGTCGCAGGCTTACTTGCAGTTACGGATTGTCACCACGCAGCGTTGAGTCAAGTCCTTATCAATATGAAATACGCTGGCTATATTGAAAGACAAAGAGAAGAGGTTGCGAAACAAAAAGCTCATGAAGCCTGCCCAATACCCAAAGACTTTGATTATGATCGAGTCAAGGGGTTATCCAATGAGGTTATAGAGAAGTTAAAAGCAACCCGGCCGCACTCAGTCGGTTCAGCATCTCGGATCAGTGGTGTGACGCCCGCTGCAGTATCAATTCTCTTAGTCTATTTAAAGCGTGCAGGGCTTAGGTCTGGCGCCCACGAATAAGCGCGCTAACCACAGAACCCAAACTAAATTAGTGCGCAGGGTTTGTTGGTGTCAGCTTCTCAACCACTGCCTTATGAACACGGCTTACCTCAACATGCGGGTTAACACTTGTCGAAAGCCATATGGAAATCAAAAAACCAAACACAGCGCGCACTATATCGCTACCAAGCATAGATATCATACTAAAAAAAGACATCTTGCTGGTTGCTCTCACCCACATTGAAATTTCTCGCCCACCAAGCAAGCCTAAAAAAACCCATGTCGTACTCATCGGCGTTCGGTTTACTGTCCTAAAGTAAAAGAGTACGAGCGCGTAAATAGCATCGATCATTGTCGCATAGCGAGGATCGGAAACATCGGACTTTTCTGCGATAATACTTTGAATACGCCCCCCCCTAAGAAATAGCAACACACCCAACTCAACGATAATAAAAGAAACCAGCAACAAGAACTCTAGCGGGGATAAAGACCTTGGCAAAAAAACCGCTATATTAGCTAAATCTTGCTGGAGCCAAACCGACCAGAGCAGACCAGACACAATCCATTGACCAATATACCAAGCCATAGGAGGCCGTCCAATAAAAGTTTTCTTCGCTATCCGGGCGGTCAACATAAAAAAAATCAAACTGATAGAGAATCCAGCAACATAACCTTGGATACTTTTAAATATCATATCACGTAGTGCGCTACTTGATCCGACAAAAGTGCCCAAAACTAAAAATGATGTCGATACCGGAACCTTAGCTCTAGTCAAACCCAAGAGAATTACTGGAGCAGCTAACTGTAGGTAGACAAAGTTATCAGGAGGCTCTTCGAATCCTTTAGCCATGAGGCGTTGGTGAGAGATATCCCCGTTATAAAAAAGCCAACTGTAAAAAAGCGTTAGAAAAAAAATCACGCTCACGTAAATCCACAAAACCCACCAGCGCGACTGCTTATTGGAAGATAGGAATGTTCCAATCGTTTGAATGCTGTCGTTAGCGATCACAGAGTATGCTGAAACAAAAAAGCCAAACCATGACGCCAACAAATAAGTCGATCGAATATAGTAAGCGACGACGAGCAAACTGATTAAAAAAAGTACGAATAGGGCCTCACGAATTATGCTATCAGCCCAATATTTCTTAATAACCACCCCACAAGAACCCCATTAAGAAAGTACAACATTCATAGTCGCAAAAGGTTACGCCATGAAAAACCGGAGAATTGACCGAATATCTATCCGAGCGTTAATTGCTGTAGCAAGATAGATCGATATACCGAGACCCAGTAGTGCCTTACTCGCATCACTGACCGTGATTTTGCTCACCGTAAAGAAGCTTTTGTTAGAAGCCCCTCGAACCGACATAGCAAATTCCCTACCAGCAAGCAGTCCCAGAAACACCCATGTGGTACTCATCGGCATTTTACTCCTGATTTTGAAATAGTATAGAATAAGCGCATATACCGCGTCGATGATCGTTACAAACCTAGGATCAGTTACGAAGGACTTTTGCGTGACAATCACCTGTATACCACCACCTTTAAAAAATAAAAGCAGCGCCATACCCAAAACAATAAATCCCGAGAACAAAGCAAACTCACCGCCGGATAAGGATCTGGGTAAGAATACCGCGATATTAGCCAGATCCTGCTGTAGCCAAACTGACCATAATAGACCTGAGGCAACCCATTGTGCAAGCACCCACTGTATCGAAGGCGTGCCCTTGAAATGCTTTTTACATACACGCGCAACCGCGAAAAATATAATAAAACCACAAATGAATGCTACAAAGTAGCCACTAAGACTCTTAAACAAAACCTTACTAATCGCCTTGCTTGATCCTGCAAACGCACTAAGTAAAAGCAGTGTGGTCGACACCGGCATCCTTGCTTTCGTGAGCACCAACAAAACAATGGGCGCTGACACTTGTAAAAAGTTGAATGACTCAGGTGCGTTTTCGAAGCCCTTTGCAATCAGTCTTTGATGAGATACGTCGCCGTTATACATGACCCAGCTGTAGGAAACAGTAGCCATAAAGATCAAACTGAGATAAACCCATAACTGCCACCAAGGGCGTTGCTTATTCGAGGCAATAAAGGTTCCAATCGTTTGAATACTATCATTAGCAATTGCAGAATAACCCGCAACGAAAAAACCAAACCATGCGGCAAGGGTTGGGTATGACTTAACACTATAGCCCACCCCGACTAGCAGTAAGATGAATAAAGCAAAAATGAGGTTGTGCTGAAGGCCTGAAGAGTTAGACGAGACCAAGCTTTTTTTTGAGTTCATGCCAGAGACCCCTTACTGTAGGTAATACTTAGTTTTGACTTCAAACTTCCAGTCACGCTGATCGGAGTCATAACTAAACGTTTCGTACTTCGCTTTTACTGTCAATGACTTTAAGGGTTTAATCGTTGCACCGACAGCTAGAACCGTGAAGTCATCGCCTTGAAATACGTCACTTCCTTTTGGGCTCTTGACGCCGAGGCCGGCGTGGACCCATGGTGTCACGTTATCTAACTTAATGTCGTAGCCAAGCCTAAGTTGATTAACATCATTTGTTTTCCCATCTTCATCTCCTTTAAACTCGTGCTTTGTATAAATCAATGGGCGGGCGATTGCACCAATCGATAGCAGAGCAATGAGAGGTACTGCAAATCTCATCATAGCCAAAGTCCAGTTAACAATGTATTAAATAGTACCGTATCGAATGATTTGTGGCAAGTAAAAAAGTTAAACGAGTGGCGTCAATAAAACGGTGGCGTTTAGAGCTTTCCCAGAAGTGTATCGACAAATTGAAGGGCCGATGACAGGAAACCAGACGCCATCATCGGCTTATATTTTGAGCATTACCGTCCGCTAGCTCTGATACTCTTTGACCTTAGCTTCGATTGCTTTCTGGTCAAGGACGTTTTCAATGAACTCAACTTTTGTTAAATTTGAGTTAGCGATAATGACAACAGGTGTTCCCTGCACAGCAAGGTTCTGCGCATGCACGTAGTTTTCACGAATCACGGCATCAAGTGCATCGTCATTCGTTTTCATGTCAGCTTCTTTAATCCCTGACTGCTTGATAACAGCGTTGACCTTCTCAATGGTGAGCGGCTTGTCTTGATGGCTGAGTTTTGCGTTAAATGACTCAAAGCGATTTTTCTGCTGCGCAAGCGTTGCTGCTTTCGCTGCGTATTTAGACTCTGGTCCGAGTATCGGAAGCTGCTTTATAACAATGCGCAGGTCACTGTTTTTCTTTGCGACCTCATCAATGATGGCTCTGGCTTTGGTGCAGAAGCCGCATCGATAATCGTTCAGTACTAAAATACTTGTTTTGCCTGAAGGGTTGCCCAGAACGCCGTCGTTTTTATCATAAAATAATTTTCGAGAGTTGGCGTGAAGGTATTTCTGGATATCTTGCTTTTTGGCTTCAGCCTGTTTCTTCTGGTAATCAACGAGTGCATCGTAAACGATCTCAGGATGCTCTTTGAGAACTTTCTTAACTTGCTCTGTACTAATTTTTAGCTCATTAGTAGACGCGCTTGAGGAAGAAAACCACCCTGCTGCGCTGATACTGATGCTAGAGATTAAGAACACTGACGCTGCTAGCGCTTGTGCAACGAGAGAGTTTTTTCCAGAGTTAAATTTAGTTTGAGAATTCATGCCCCTTTCCTTGTTGATTAAACTGATTGTTCCGATTAGACTACGTTGAAACATGATAACGCATGTCCAGTTGTTTATCAAGGAAGTAACGAGCTAATGTCGAAATTTCATCTAGGCGTCTGACATCATGTCCCTGAGCTTTAAAAAGGCTGTTTTCTCTAGTTGGTTTACCCGCTGTGCGGAGATTTTATATTCTGAGGCAAGATCGTGTAGCGTTACTTTATTGTCTTCCGAAAGCCACCGGCGGCGAATGATATCTGCGGACCGCTCATCAAGTTGGTCCAGTGCATGCGCCAGTCGGGCGCTGTCGTTCTGGGCCGTGACGTGCTTCAGATAAGAGGATTCAGGGTTGTTGTCCTGGCTGGCAAGATAGACAGCAGGGGCCTTTGTGGCCTCATGATCACTATCGTGGGTGTCGTAAGGAACGTCGTGAGCGGTTGAGCACTTCATTTGCATATCAATCACGTCTTTCTCTGAGACATTCAGCTCTCTAGACACATAGGCAACCTCGTCAGGTGTCATATGCTTTTTCATGTGTTGCTTTTTGAAAAACAGCGTTCTTGCGGCCTTCGTGGTGGCAATCTTCACTATGCGCCAGTTTTTAAGAACAAATTCCTGGATTTCTGATTTTATCCAGTAGACCGCAAAGCTAACCAAGCGAACGCCTGCATTTGGGTCAAAGCGCTGCAGTGCTTTCATGAGCCCCACATTGCCCTCCTGGATCAAGTCCTCGTGGGGTAGGCCGTAGCCCAAGAAGCCTCTGCTAACAAAAACAACAAAGCGGAGGTGAGATAAGACAAGCTTTTTTGCGGCAGACACATCACCCTTGTGAAAGAAATCATGTACCAGCGCATCTTCTTCTTCCCGCGATAGCACAGGAATACTTTGCGCCCAATTAATATAGGCGGCAAGATTTCCGACGGGAACCAATGCCTGGCAGTCTGTTGTTGCAATGCTGTGAACCATATCACGTGTACTCGTTATTCAAGATATAGTATATCGAAAAAACGAGCGAATTGCAAGTCTATTGCTTGTCGTCATTGGAAAGAAGCGCATCGATAAATGCATGCTTATCAAAGGGCAATAAGTCAGTTTCTTTTTCTCCAACGCCAACAAATCTAACTGGCAAACCAAGCTGTTTAGAGATGGCAAAAACAATGCCGCCTTTGGCTGTGCCGTCGAGCTTCGTCAAAACAACGCCAGTTACCGAAACGGACTTTTGGAACTCTTCTGCTTGCTTGAGTCCATTTTGGCCTACGGTGGCGTCAAGCACCAGCCATGTCTCATGCGGGGCGTTGGGGTTGTGTTTTTGAATAACCTTTCTTACTTTCGCCAGTTCCTGCATTAGATTGTTTTTGGTATGCAGCCTGCCCGCGGTATCACCGAGTAGAATGTCGGCTTTCTGGGCTGTTGCGACTTGCATGGCTTCAAATAGCACGGCGGCGCTATCACTGCCTTGACTGTGCGCAACAACCTGGATAGAGGACCTGTCTCCCCAGGACTTTAGCTGATCAATTGCGGCGGCACGGAAGGTGTCTCCGGCAGCCATTACGACCCGCTTGCCGTGCTTCTTGAGGTTATGGCCAATGCGCCCAATAGATGTGGTTTTTCCGGAGCCGTTTACACCAACAAAGAGTAGAACGGCGGGTTGTTCATTGGGTGGAGTCCAGTCGGTGTCAGACGGTGCGAGAATGTCGCTCAGAACTGCGCGAAGCGCTTGATTGGCATCCATGTCAGATTCTGAGCGCAGTTTTTTTTCTGTTTCCACTAGTACATACTCAGCCGTTTCCGGCCCAATGTCGCATGAAATGAGTGTGCGTAAAAGCTTGTCTCGTGTGGTGATGTCGAGTGATGTTATACCGAGCAGGGACGAAAAAGCGTTATGCAAGCGCTCTCGTGTTTTTTGCAGCCCGGTCTTCAGCGATGCGAAAACGCTGGGTGATTCTTTTTTATTCTTTTTTCCAAACAGGTTGAAAATCATAAGCAGGCTCTATCAATCATCAGGCTCAATAGTAGCGCAAAACTGCGCCCCGGGCAAGCCCAGGGCATGTTGAGTGGTGTGTGTTAACCGAGTATGCGGGACGATGGTTGTCTTGACATGTTGGGGGTGGCGTCCTATGGTGTCGTGTCTATGCGGTGCTAAAAGCGATGCTGCGAATGGCTGTGATGGGCGATGGTATACGCGCCGTAGGTCCAAGTAGAGTTGGAGGATTTTATGCGAGCCCCTTGCCCCTGTGGGTCAAAAAAATTGTACATGCGCTGTTGTCGGCCATTGTTGGCGGGCAAGGTGATACCAGACACAGCTCAGGCGCTCATGCGGTCACGATACACAGCATTTGCTAAAGGTAAATGGCAATACCTGTCTGAAACTGAGGCGGGCAAGGCTGCTGAGGGTGGTCGTGACGGTCGTGTTGATGGGGTCAGGTGGCTTGGGCTGGAGATTCATGAGGTCATCCAGGGTGGTATCAACGACAATAGCGGGGCGGTGGTGTTTACAGCGCACTACGCTCATGTTGGCGATGGGCGGCGCTTCTCGATGCACGAGCACAGCATCTTTGAGAAAATTAATGGGCGCTGGTACTATATCGATAGCATTGCCTCTCCTTGATTGGCGCAGCCGGGGATTGACTGGGGCTGAATATCAGAGTATCCTTGCCCATGGTTATGAAAATTTGAATAATTTGTACAATGGGTGGGGCTGGGCAAGTAAGAATTAATGGTGGTGCTCTCCGGGGGCGCGTGTTGTCTTTTACAGAAAAAGAGATCAGGCCAACGAAGGCGACCGTTAGGAAAACATTGTTTAATTGGCTAAGGCCTATCATTGCTGGACGTAGCTGTATGGATTGCTTCAGTGGCAGTGGCGTTCTTGCGTTTGAGGCAGTTTCCGAAGGGGCGGAGTATGTCCTGTGTTTGGATCGATCTTCGGGGGCTTTGAAAGCAATCAAGGCGAATGCGGAGCGGTTGGGTGTTTCCGAAAAGATCGAGCCCAGGCGCGCAAATTACCCAGATGCTTTGAGGGTTGTGCGCCAGTTTGATCTTGTGTTCATGGATCCGCCGTTTTCTGACATTGATGTCAATGAGAGCTTGCTTTGGCTCGTGCGTCAATCATGTATGCGCCGTGGCTGCTTGGTTTATGTGGAGTGCCTTAAGGGTAGTGAATTAATGCCCGTTGATGGCATGGTGGTATTGAAGCGGGCGCGATCAGCAGACGTCGATTTTTACCTATTGTTATATCAAGGAGAAGAAAAATGACGCGCAAAGACGTGCTCGCAGACGCATGGCATGCGATCAGTGCTGAATACTCGCCAGCTGCAAAAACACGCATCGAGGCCTATATTCAAGCGCTATGTGCATGGGACAATGTGCATAATCTAACGGCGATGGGCGGTCCCGCAGAAATTGTAGAGAATCTTGTCGTGCCTAGTCTTGGTGTTGCCGATAAGTTGTCAGGTCATAAAAGACTAATTGACTTAGGGACTGGAGCGGGTGTGCCTGGGTTGGTCGCAGCAATGATGTTTGAGGGGCAGCAGTGGATATTGGTAGAGCGTGCAAAAAAGAAGACTGTCTTTCTGAAACGAATGGTGCATCAGCTAGCGCTCAAAAACGTCAAGGTAGAAGCAGACGACTTTCGAGATATCATGATTGATGAAACGGTTGACGCCATCGTGTCGCGCGGGAGTGCTAAACTGCGAGACCAGATTGCGCTAACTCGAGCCTGGCGTGCCCGGGGGGTGCCGCTCTACAGTGTTCAGACAGAAAGGAGTCTTAGCGAGTCTGGGCTAGAGGCTCAGGGCCTACGGCAAGAGATATCAAGCATTTTT
>DCKN01000034.1 GCA_002320385.1 Proteobacteria bacterium UBA1673 | reverse complement strand
GATAGGCTGGGTGTGGAAGCACAGTAATGTGTGTAGCTAACCAGTACTAATTGACCGTGAGGCTTAAGAAGGTTACTTCTGCGCTAAAACGTTCCCAGTGTTGCTTGTGTTGATATTTCATGTTTACGACAGATTTGCCTGATTGTTTTAGTGAGTTGGAACCACCTGATTCCATCCCGAACTCAGAAGTGAAACGACTTAACGCCGATGATAGTGTGGGTTACCCATGTGAAAGTAGGTCGCAGTCAGGCATTTTTATTTTAAGAAACCGAGATGGTCTTTAGTGATTGTCTCGGTTTTTTTTTTGGGATATGCTATAATACTTATGCAATCTAGGATAATATTTATTCAATAACGTCATGAAAAACTCAATAAATAGGGCTTCAAAAGATGATGCATAAAATAAATTCAACGATCTCTGGTATTCTGGCGCGTCACGCTTCACTGATTAAAGTTTATCTTTCAGATAAAGTATCGACAAGCAGTGATGGCATAGGTTGTCAGGACATGTTACAAAGCTGGCAAAATGTTTTGTATTCGAATCTTTCTACTTTCTTTGATGATGGCTCTGCGCCAAGCGCTGTTGGGGCTTCACGTTATGCTGAATTGGAAAGATTGATGTTGGGATTGATTTTTGCCCATGCTGTTTATGACTATGATGATTGGGGGCGAGCGTTTATTGATTCCTGCTCTAATGATGAGCCACTTAGAGAAGAATCTGTGAGGATTATTCAATCCATGATGCCTGCTAAAACGTCAATCAAGCCGTCGTCTATAATAGAATATTCTGCGCCTAATACCGTTTTTGAAGAGGCTCTCCAACAAAGTAATGCATCTGAACCCCATGTCTCACATCCGCTTTTTGATATTGAAGGGCACTTTATTCTTTCTGATATTACCAAGTCACATGCCGTCATTGACAAATTGAAAACCCATTATGCATCGACTCATGATACGACTGATTCTTTTGAGTTTGATCATGACTTGGCATATCAATATTTGATGGATTTGGACTCGATGTTAATTAAAGAGATGATTGGTGTTGATGTTCCGGATCGTGTTCTTCACTATTCGCAACAGGTTAGATGTCCACTACATCTTGGACATGCCTCGCAGGCGGAATGTCATTGGCGAAAAATTCATCATTGTAAGTTGGCTTTAGCGGATCGGACTGATAAAGACACTTTGCTCAATCGTGTTTTTTTGGTTCAATATTTTGATATCGCAGGTGCTAGAGCCCATAAAACAGGGTTATTGTTTCTAAAGAATGCTATTTTTTCTAACTATAACGCATTACATCAATATTTGGGTGTGTTGTTTGACTCTGGAAACTCTGATGAATCTACGACTAAAGCGTCTTATTCTCGATATCTTTGTTCGCCTATAGATGACATTCTTCAACAGCCAGGTGCGGATGACCTTAGCGCTTTTGTTGGGCTCTTGCGGGAGAATCCACGCTGTTTTGACTATTTTGTGATGTTTGCTTGGCAATTTAGGTTTCTAGAAGAAGATAATCGAATAGACCGATTGACTATATTAGCAAAAGCCTGTCATGCTTTATTCCAATCTCAATCAGTTTCCTCTGGGTTTTGGATGCTTGATCCAGTTGTAGAATCATTGCAGGTTATCCTGAAAGAAATGCAAGATCATGAAACGCCAACTTATGTGCCTTCTGTCTATCAAACGCTCAGATGTATGGTTTGGCCAGAAATTACTAAAGCTGGCAGTCCTAATTGCCAACTTATCATCGATCATTTTGATAATGACATAGCATTTACTTTGCAAGTTGGATTACAATTGATTGCTAAAGGTATTCAATATCATCGGCAGGTTGCTTTATCTCATGACCCTTGTTGTTTTAATCACATCAACCGGCAATTGCAAGAAAATCCTAGTGATGCGATAGCCTTTCTTGAGCTACTACGGTCTGATGCGGATTGCCCTCTGCAGGTCAATGAGTCCAACCAATTGTTATTAACAACATCGGATGATTGCATCAAAAATAGCCTAACTAAAAGCTGCTAGTATTATAACTTGTCCCAGCTTTGTGTCTAAGTCATATTTTTGACAGCCACACTTTAGCTTTCATATGCTGTTTGATTGGTATCAGCAATGGTTGTTTGACTATCTATCACACAATCTGCTAATTGTACTGGTCTTGACTTTCTTACTATAACCACATCACTAGGAGCAATCACCGCCTCTCGGTTGATTTTCCATGCCACTCTCCATGTCGTTTTAATAGTTACTAGTTTCTGTTTTTGGTTTGTGATGGATGGTTGAAGTACAGAGGTTTTATGGTCATTGTAAGACTTGTTAACCCATCAGCGTCTGTATTTGGTTTCTAGGTTTTCTCGGTTCAGCCATTTTCGTAGGTTATGTTGGACTATGGAAAAGTCGTAGATTTTGACCAGTGTCGGCTTGCGTTGTGTTTTTATGTGTGATAGTATAATCTTTCAATATAATAAATATAGGTTTTTAATGAATATGATTACTCAGCACGTGCATTTAATTATTGAGCGATTTTCACAGTTATCTCGCTATTTTTTCGCAACGGTATCTAGGCTATTTTCTGAATTTTCAAATTATCTGACGATTCTTGCTGCCATGTCCGTTTTGTCCGTATTGCTTTCCCCCGTGTCTAGGGTCTATTTATTTGCTTATGTGCGCTACGGTTATTTGATGTTTATGCTCTTTCGTATTCCGTTGCGCCGTACCTTGACCAGTGGTAGAAATGACTATATGAATGAACCTTTTGGGGTTCTCAGGTTTTTTTATAATTTTTTGACGCATGTGTTTGAGGATCCGTTATACTTCATTCTTGCATCAGTGGTTGGTACTTATGTCATGCTCAATCCGTTATCCATGCTTGTTGGTTATTATTTGCCTTGGCTGAATGGTGTGTCACTTGGCTTGGTTAATTCTATTTTGGAACTGACGTTATTTGCAGGATTTGTAGAGCTTGCGATCAAGTATCGTCCAAGTGTTTCAGTTGATACCAGTACATTCGCCTCAGGTTTGGCTGGCAGTCTATTGATGTTATGGCTTGTGCATGATGAACTCATGTGTTTTATGCCATTGCTGACCCCGGTGTTATCATTATTTGCATTGCCTGCTGTTGAGATGATTATCGTTGGTACTTGTTGTTATGCCATGGCTTATTTCGTGGCTGATTTGATGCCAAAGTTGACTGGCTCTGAGTGGCAGATACGTTTGCTTACTCAAGATACTAAAATATTGCATGCTCCAAGGTTAGGTAAATCTCAACGTGACTTGAATAACGATGACTATACCTTGGATGCAGATGCCCGCGTAACCCAATTTCTGCGCGCGTTGAATGGTAATCCTGCTGCACAGCGTGATTTTGCAGCATTAATCAATCAGTATGTGCCTGCGGATGCATGTGCTTCTGTTTCTGCTTAAGTTAGATGTGATGCTTTATGGATTGCGCGATGATCTGCTGTTACCACTGGGCAATCATGGCGTTCGTCGCGCTTATTTATGAGGTTGATTGCTGCAAGGGTCGTTATGACTACTTTTTTGGTTTAGGTTTTGATGGCTAGCAAGGTATTGTAAGCGACTTCGTACTGCTTCATGCGCTCTATTTTTAAGGCTTGGGATGGATCACGCCGGTACGCAGCGTGACTTTAGTTCAATACTCATGGATATTTGAGTGGTTGATTACTCCTTGTATACTTGTATGTTTTATATATATATAGGTTACTTAGCGTTTACATAATTGCTCTTTATGATATAATGTATTACTTGTGGTTTGTTAGTATCTAATAATAACCTCATTAGAGCAATAAGTGCAATAAATGTCCCAAGATCAACCAATTCTCTTATGAGGACTGGGCTAGAGGACTCATCAAGGAGATATAAATGGCCAAGACCGATCGTGATCCGCGAGAAATTTTTAATAACAAAATAAAACGGCATTTATCATGTATGGATGAGCAAGCTACTGAAGTCGATGCTGTCATTGGTATGTTGATTAACTATATCGACCAACAATCAGAAAGTGACGCGAAGTATGCACTGCTGTATTTGCTTGATGACTCCAATAATCAGGCATTATTTGGAAAGGAGATGAGAAATGCGCTCTGGTTAAAAATTCCAGGATCGGAGAGGCATGCTTTCATAAATTGGTTTCGTTATCGGGTGAGTAAAGACCAATTTGCTGATTTTTTGGATTATTTTTCTGAAACGTATGGCATAGAAAATCTGACTGATGATTTTTCTCGTACTGATGATTTTTTTAGTACCGACGGAGAAGAAGGAGAAGGTGATTCTCTGATACATATGTTCTGCAATTCTAAGTTGCCCAAAGCTATCGATTATCTAACAACTTTATGGGATGCACAATGTTTTACAAGTGAAATGACGATTCAGCACAACAACGCTGGACAAACGCCGTTACATTGTGTGTTACAAACATATGATACAGATAATGAGGATTTTGGTGATCTATTTACTTTTCTGTTATCAGTACATGCTGGCGAGGTTGATCTCAGTATTGTGGATTTGATGCAAAGGAAATTTTCGCCTGTAGATCAATTATTGTATTGTTACGAAGCTAATCGTTTTGACTATATGCAGGTTTTAGATAGTGCGTTTCGCTCTATTCCTGCCGTTGAAGACTTGATCAATAATATTTTTATTGACAAGAATATTGAAGTATTCGAAAAGCTTTTAGAAATGCCTGCTGCTCGAGAGAAACTTACCGAATTATTTAATCGTCAACCAACGAATAGATGGCAAAATTTTCTTAGTTATGTGCCATTTATAGGGGCTGGTAATTGCGGTTATGAGGATACAAAAATTAAAAATCCTCTGGCTGATATCATTTTATCAAACGATGTGGAGTTCTTTCAACAGGTGCGAGATGCATTGAATCGCTCAGAACTACAGATCAATTTGCGGTTGATTGATTACGCTCGATGGTTATGTATCGCAGCAGCGCGAGGTAACCTGTCAATGGTGCAGGCGCTATACACCATATGTAATTGCCTGCCTGAAAATAATGACGATGATCACCGGTTTTGGTTAACTGAATCACAGTCAAGCCCATTAGATTTCTCTATTTTAGGAGGGCATCTCCCTGTGGTGAAGTTTTTTGTGGAGGAAGCGAAAATTGATGTCAATCTTCTAAAAGTGAATAGCCGTGGTGAGATATCTGGACCTTCTAGTATTGCAGCAGCCATTGCAAGTGGTAAGGTGGAGATACTGGCTTATTTGATCAACGAAGCAAATGCTGATGTCAATCCTAAGGGTGGACATTTCTTTATGCATGGTTTTTGTGCTGATTGCGATAATACAGTAGCCTATTTTACCAGAAGATATGGGGCATTGACTGTTTCAGCTAAGTTTCAGCCTCCCATGGTAAAGAGGTTAACTAGGCAGTTCAATGAACAGCAGAAGGAACAGCAGAAGCGCTTAAAGGAACTGCAGAAGCGCTTAAATGGTCTCAAGCGGTCTATGACTTCTAAAACACTAAAGCAGAAGCCTAATCATCCTTCTTATTTTGAAACTTTGATGACGTTGTGTCGTTATAATTTTGTTGGTTTTGATTATCCTGATGCGTTAAAGATGATGGTATCTTTTTGTAATCGTGAATCACTTAACACTGACACTGATCCACATAGAACCCTTGTGATAAGAATGCTGAAGAAGATTCATTGGCTACAGATGCTCATAGCGGAAAAGTTTTCCAAGCATTCGCAGCAATCTATAACACTATTATATCATCATCAGACTGATCATTTTACGTTTGAGCCTGCTTTTGCTCCACATATTGACTTGATTTTCGCTTATTTGGGTATCAGTGAGTTGGCCATACAAGAGCCAACACACAATCACGAATCGGCGGATGTGCCTGTTCAACCGCTGTTGAGTAACCAGGTTGCACGCTCCCATAATGAAACAACTGTATCATCGCAACAACTATCACAGATGGAGATCTCGTCCTCTAGACGTGTAGATGACCAGGATATTACTACGGAAAAAGAAAAAATACTTGACTGGATGCAATCATCTTTCCTTCCTTCGTCGTCTTCGTCGTCTTCGTCGTACTTAGCTTCTTCAATCACCATGGTATCCCAGTCACTATTCTCTAGTGAGCAGCATGCGCATATTGGTGGTAAGCGTCCACCTGAGTCACCGTGTTCTGAAATGGGGGTATCACGAAGGAAATATAATGCGGCCTAGTTCGAGCGGGTAGGAATGGACATGCTTGTGGTTTGCTTCTAGTTGTTACGCTAGCGTGTCTACCGAGTATCTTTGAATGGACAGGATAACTGTTGAAATCTTATGAACAGGATCCTCCCTCAAATTAGACACCGCATATGTATTCTGAGGGTATTGTCATCGTGTAAGTATACTGGTATGTATGATCAATGCTTTTGCAACTTTTTTATAGACTTGATATTTGATTAAGTGGTTAATTTAATGCTTTATATTCTTATTTGCCTGGTGTTGTGATATAATATGCCACTATTAATTAAAATATATCATAATGACAAATCCTGTTGTAACTATGCATGGCAAAGTTCAGATGGCGTTGACCCGACTGCTCACCGCGCAAGATTTGACCCGTTTCCCCAAAATAGGTACCCCAGCTGTGCCTGAAGACTTATCTAATACCCAGACAATATCTATGCTTTGTGAGGACTTGTATCGTTTTTTTAATACGCGCCCAGAGCAGCAACAGCCTCAGGTATTGCAGGCACTTTTTGATGCCAAGGATGCTGACGGTCAGCAATTGCTACAGCATGCCCTGGCTGGTTCTTTGTGGTCTCGATTGCGTCCGGAGCAAAAACATAACTTTGCCATGTGGTTGCTTGATCAAGATCATGATGAATATTTTCATGATTTCTTTAGACACCATGATCTATTGTCCTTGGGAGAGGCGCTGAGTCTAACGGATGACCAGGGCGATTCTTTGTGTCATGCGTTATGCCGATCTAAATTAGAACCTGCTATTATCGCCCAATATTTACAAGCATTATGGCATTCGGGACATGCTTCTACAGTGATGTATACGCCGAACCATGCTGGGCAGACGCCATTGATGTTGGCTCTAGCATCCTGTGGAGATGCGTTGCCAAAGGCTGACGATCCATGTGTTTTTCTGTTTGCTTTGATGTCTTATGATGCTAGCACGCATCGTCATCTTCGCTTGCATTGTTCGTCAGGACAGCAGTTACTATTGTGTTATCATGCCAACCAGTTTGATTATTTGCGTTGTATGAAACAAGCGCTCGGACAAATCGAAGCGCTTGCATCTTTGTTGGTTCAGACTCTAAATGATGAAAATATTATATTTTTTCAGAGTTTTTTATCGCTTGTTCACGATTGTAACCACCAAAAATCGATTCAGAATCTCAAAAAGCTGTTGGCCAAAGATCCGCCTGAGCTCGGTCATAGATTATTGGATTATGTACGATCTAGATCACTTGTCTCGTCTCAGCATAATCGAGGAGGGGCAAATCCATTAGAAATTGTGATTTTGTCTGGTAATGATACTTTTTTGAGCTTGATACTAGCTAGTTTGCAGAAGCACGAATGTGATGTTTTTATTTCTAATGATGCGTACTCGCGTTGGCTGTGTGTGGCAGCGGGTCGTGGCTTACTTGCGATGGTGCGCTTATTATTTAATCTATGTCGTGATGATCGTCGTTTGTCGATTGACTATCTTCGTCGGCACCAGGATCCGCTTGATTATGCGATTTATGGCGGCCAAATGGACGTGATATCTTATTTGATTGATGATTGCGGTTTTGACGTCAATCAGGTCAAGCGTACACCCCGAAATCTTGAGGCAGGGCCTACCAGTATTGCATTTGCGATTTTAAGTGGGCGGCCTCAAGTTTTGCAATATTTGATCAAAGTTGGTACCGAGGTGCATCCAACCCGTGGTCATTATTTTAAGCGATGTCATCACAGTTCCCATCAAGTTTTACCTGGCTGTGCAGGTATGGCCTCTGATTATTTAAGACATTATGGCCAGTTGAAACTTTCTCCGCACTCTGATCCACCGGCTTGTATAAAAAATATGAGATACAATTATGCAAGTTCGTTTAAAAAACTTCAAAATGTCAAAAAGTCAATGATGTTATTGGATGACCAATGGGTGAAGAATCCTCATGTTTTTTCGAATTTCATGTCGGTTCTTAAGCATGCAAACGTGTTTGCGATGTCTTTTGATGATGTTAGTCAGATGGTTGCCTCGATATATAATCGGTTGGCTGCCATAAAACAACAATTTTTCAATGTTTCTTTTGTGTACGATCGTCTATTTGACAATGATAGGCGATCGCTATCTGTGGCTGCGCTATATGATCGTTTACAAATATCAGTATTTTCATTGTCTGTACACCCTTCTATTGTTACTGATTTAAATTCTAGCTTGGATGATCGTGATAGGCATACTGATTTGGCTCAATTGTACCCTCGTATACGTCAGCGTGTTCAATATTGCGATAGTAATATTTTTCGTGAACCGTTTACGCGAATGGTGCGTCAACTTAGCGTATTGGATGGATACTTAGCCTCACGTCTTGGGATGGATCCATCATTTTGTCATCGGGCCAATAATCTAATTATGTCTGCTGGCAAGTCGCCTTTATCGTATTTGATCTGGTCTTTTGTTGGTATGGATGCAGATGCCATTAATCGTTGTTACCTCGCTGTTCGATTGCGAAGGATACTTCAGGTTCGATTACAGCAATTTTCAGAGATGGCTCAGCAGATTGAGGTCATGCTAAAACAACTGGCTTATCGTGAAGATGATTTTTCTATTGTCATGCTCGATGAAGTAATCAAAGGAATACGTGATACGTTAGCGCATCTAGGAGGCTTGTCTTCGCTTTCAATTGTTGATGAACGTTTTTTTCAAGCTCGCCGGCATTTTTTATATTGTCTTGTCAGTGCTTTTGAAAATCTTGAAAAACTGTTTTCTGAGCATGCACGGTACTACCAAGGCGAAAGTACTGAGCTAACATGTTCTTTGTATCGTGTGGGCCAATCCACGGATTTGGTTGATTTTTCTTTGCTTAAATCTGTGGTGAGTGATTGTCAGATTCGCTATCAACAATACCAAAATAAATTTGAGGGTTGTTTAGCTACGACGATTAATATCTCTGAGTTCACTCATGCCATGCATGCGTTAGATGCTCGTCTACATTGGTTAATGACACATTTGATTCCATGGGTTGGTTTTCTTCGGCAGCGTATATCGAATGCTAAACTGATGCTAACAAGTATCCTGGGAGAAAAACGTTGTCTTAATGCATGCCATAATGACGATGATGTATTTGACGAAGAATTGTCTGATGAGCCATGGTGGGATTCATTTTATGGCGACGCTAAAGTTGCCACTTCAATTTCACCGACCAACTCGACCAGTCATGAGTCAATTTCGCCCATTAGTCATGTCGAATGTGTATCTCAGTCTCCGGCGTTGCAAGGGTATTCTTCTGAATTTTCATCTGCTATTACTTCCGAGTGTTCTTGGCAGGTCATCAGTGATGATTTTGATGCAACGGCATCACCATCGTCTCTCGATAATCAAATGCGTGTCTTTTATTCATCTCGCTCACGCTTCTACGCTTATTCTGCTAATGCTTTGTCTGATGCATCGATATTTTCACCGAAGCGTTCTCGGGTAGAGGTTGAGATACAAACTGATCAATCGATGTTGCCTTAGTTTTGTAGCTTTACTGCTTTTCAGGTTGATTACTTAATCAAGCAACCATAATCAAAATTATGTGGATTCAATGTCGACCTTGAATTGATGTGTGCTATCGTCAGTGTTAGTATTTAAAATGAAAACATTAGAATAAGTCATTACTATGCCTACAAAAAAAAAATCGCCGGGGATTCAAAACAATCGTAAGCAAATGCTTATCTCGTCGTCTCGTCACGCTGGTTATCGATTTCCCGAACTTCCAGACACGCCTGTAGCAACGAACATATTACTATTTTTATCAGATGCTACTAAGCTATTGTATTCGCCAGATAGCCAAAGACAGTCACAGATTATCGCTACGGCGTTTCAATCTGTTTTTTCATCGTATCGTATGAATACCTTATTGCTCTCGTTGACCGATGCGCAGTATGCTGAGATCCCCTCTACGGTGATCGACTTTTTAAGTGGGGTACAGACTGCTAAGCAGGTTGATCGGTTTTGGTTGTATTACCGCTCACTCGCACATATTTTCATTCAATGTCCTGTTTTGCGCGCGCAAGATCTTTCGCGACTGTTGGGCTATTTTTATGACCAAAGTCCAACTGATATACATTTTGCATCTTTGTTGGCGTATATGATTCGTGACATTGCTACCAGTCGTAGGCCTTTGCTGATAAAAAAATTGAATGCAGTCATGGTATCTCATTTTTTCGATTATGGATTTACTCAACAGTCTTGGGAGGCTATTTTATTGGTTTTTGCGCATGAGCGCCAGTTTGATCTATTTAATCACTTGTATAAAGATGTGACTGATAAAGTCGTGCGTAGTGTTACCGATTTTCAGTACGCTCAATCTAAAAATGGTCAATCATATCGTGCATTTGTTGACGCAATTCTGTCTGTTGGAATTTACCATAAGGGAATGCCTCGTGATTGTTACCGTTATTTTCTGTATAGTGTTGTCGATTGTTTCAAAAAAAATATGGCCGTTGGAGATGTTTCGCCAGCGATTAAGCGGGCGTGTTTTGAATGTAGCAATAGTCTGCAATTTTATATGAGTCATGTGCTTGCTCTGATTGTCGCTGCCTCATATGATTGTTCTGACGAAGGAGCGTTTGATAATGTGGCGTTTGAACGTTGTGTGCAACTGCTTGTGAAGCTCCGCTGTGTTGACGTGATTACTGTTGATCGGGATATTTCATCGCCTATCTTGGGTATGTTGTCCTGGCCTTCTTTTGCTATATCTGGCAGTTGGCGTATGACGATCATGAAGTTTCAGTGCGAGGCGTTTTTATCTGAGTCAAGGGAGACGATTAATGGCTGCGGCGCTTCTGAATCAGTGGTGGCACGTTTTCATCAAGCTTGGACTGTGATTTATGTAGGACTTATTCAACATGGTACGAGATTGCTCTTGACGATTGACGGATCTGATGAGTCATTATCAAGTTTCATTGCTTATTTGGAGTTTTGTGAGGATTATTTCTTGAAGATAAGGCCCTTGGTCGTTTCTGAGCGTTGGATTGATTATTTTGAGCACATGATTGAGCCAAAGATGCTGGAGCTAACTGAGGGTTTGACTGCTAAGTTGTCTGATGCTAGCGAAGATGATCGCATCCGGTTGCATGGTTTAGTCAATCATTTTTTAAAGCATGTGCAAGCGCAAATGGATCTCGTTCTTGGAGGATTGAAACACGTGGCTTCTCTGCGAATTGCAAATTTTCTCTCTTGTTTTCATGTTATGCAATCACTAGATTTGCAGATATCTCCTCATGTAATAGGGTCTAATGACCCAACGTCAGATGGTATAACTTTGACTCGTCTAAGCTTGCTGGGTGAGACAACAGCGAATATGGTGTTGGCTGATCAGCAGAGTGCTAGTGCCATAGGGCATGTGCAATCTGATAATTGCGACAGGTCACTGCCTGGCAACCCTTGTAGTTACGCATTTTTTCATCCGCCGCCAGGACTCGGGCCACCAAGTACGATCACACCGTCTCAATCTGTCTTGCCTTACCCAGGCAAGTAATGAATTGCACACAAGCATAGCTTTTATCAAAACGGCGGTTTGTGGGTCAAGGGTTGGCCGTATGGGTGTAATGCTACGGTTTCACTCGTAGATTGTTTTACTTTGTTGTCTGTTTGAGTTCGTACCAGGTAAACTTACAATGATGACGATTATCCTGAGCATGTGCTTCCTTATGTGCGATGTGCCAGCCTTGTTGTAGTAGTTCTGGTAGTGATGTTGGAAAAAATATGTCGCCTTCATCGTGATTGTCAACAACAGTGATGTATAGTGTTTGGCATAGAGGTAGGGCTTGCGCATATAGGTCGGCACCACCGATGATGAACACTGGTTTATTTTTGTTATTGGCTTCGGCGATGGCCTGCGGTAGTGTATGCAGTATGATGCAGCCAGCCGCTTGGTAGTGGGTGTCTCGTGTAAGCACGATATTATCTCTTTGTGGGAGTGGTTTGCCAATGCTTTCATAGGTTTTACGACCCATTATCACAACGCTATCTTTAGTGACTCGCTTAAAATATTGTAGATCATCCGGCAAATGCCAGGGGAGAGAATTGTTAATGCCGATGACTAGGTTATGGTTCATGGCAACGATGAGATTGATAGACATAGTATGTTCTTTATGGACTTGTTACTCTAGCAGTCACGTGATTTTAAAGCAAGTTGATGTGATCTTTATTAGGATCTGGAATACAGTTTTCTTGGGAAAAGTTTTTTGGTTCAAATAATTTCCTTGATCTTTGATGGATGTGATGCTGTCTGGAATATTACCAGATGACTATGTATTGTGTGTTTATCTGAAGCGTTTATTTGTAATGCTAACTATTTGGCTTATATTACCACGCAATAAAACAAGACCCCATGAAGACTAATGTTAAAAAACTTAGTAGTCATTCATGAGGTCTGTGTCGTAGCTAGTGCCAGATTTAGAATTTCATTTGGAAACCAACTGACGCACCGCTAAGAACCGTCCATACGTAGTCTATGTGTTGTGTGTCTCCGTGGTATTGGATCGTGTTAACAGACATAATTACTTTGGCGTTCTTGTGAACAGGCTTTGAAATCCCCAAATTGAGTATATAACCAGCATTGAGGGTGTAGTCGTGTCCTTGTCCTACGTAGCCATAAGTAGCCAAGAGCGTATTACCGATTAAAAAGTTTGTGTCTTTCATGGATTTCATCGGTGTTTCGTAGCGTAATTCAACGGGTATTTTGAATCCTTCGCCCATTTTTACCCCGCCCAGATGTAAATTTTCGAATTTAAATTTTCCGTAATGCGCTCCTGTGAGTAGCTCAAGATTGTTGGATAATTCAAGCACACCATAAACTGGAGTGTAACCAGCGCCACCAGCTCTGAGCTCGATTCCGTTTCCTGCAGATGCAGAGATTGCAGCAGCTGCAATCATTAATGTTAAAAATCTCATAGAATATTTCCTTGTTTGGTTTTTATATATTATTAAATTTTTTTTGAATAGTAAATCATTTTTTCATACTAATTTAATGCTTTGTTCATCGCTGGGTTTTGGTGGATGTGGTGTCTCTGACAAATTGGTCTAATGCATGTTATGGGTCGTTGGTTGTTATAAGTTTATGTAAGTTGCAATGTTTAATATTTTTTCAGTTTTAAAATATATTTGAATTGGTCAATGAACCGTCATTGTCTTGTTCTCTCGCTGCTGAGGCAGGGCCACCGCGTCGAGGTGTATGGTCATTAAAATCATGCATATCCTGTGACGGGGTGTCTTCTTTACCATTGTCATCCTTGGGGTTCTGTTTCAATGAATCTGCCGCCCTTTGTCGTGGTTCACGGGCCTTTGCAAGCACGATTTTGGCCATGTCTTTTATGGTTAGTGTTTTGGCAATAGGTTCAATGGCTTCAGAGAACTCAATAGGTGACGTATGCGTAGCAGCTTCTTTTTTATGACTTTCTGCGTGATGCGCTTCTGTATGGCTCACTTTTTCACTGCTGTCGACGTCTGCACTAGCGCGCATGTTGATGCCTTGAAAATAACTGGTTAGCATTTCATTTTTCGCTTTACCCCCTTGAGGCTTTGCGACCTCGAGCGTTGCTGCGCTGAGTAAGGGGAGCGTTTGTGCATATTTATCTTCAGGCAAAACTTTTAGTAGTAAATGAAAGGGTAGGTTG
>DCKN01000108.1 GCA_002320385.1 Proteobacteria bacterium UBA1673 | reverse complement strand
TAGTCTCTACGATTAAGCTTTACGCAGGCGTGCTTTGGCAAGGCTAGCACTTGCGCTTGCGTGACCGAGTGGGTGACACGCTCAGCTTGATTGATAAATTTGCTCAGCTTTGCCCAAATGACTTCGGTAGCCATATCCACATACATTCTACTTTTACAATCTGTCTCATGTTGGAGCAAAAAATGCTGCGCGTCTTGATCCTCAGAAAATGATCTCTGCAATGATTGATATAGCGTATCGACTTGCGCATCCAATGCCATATAGTCTGTTTCACTCAATGTGGCGCGATAAAGCAGCTTTTCATCATTCACCAAGGCACTGCAACGCCCACCGCCGGCATAGCGACCAAAGTCGTCAATCCACGTTAGCTTACCGAGCATTTGACCGAGTTGAGACGTACTCGTCAATAATAAAACATCATAGTTTTCCTCATGCACGCAGCGATGAATGTGCCTCCTTCTGATATCATTTTGTAACTGCTTGAATACCTCCTTGGCTTGCTGGGGATTGGCCTCGACTCTATCTTGGATCACGGATTTAAAACTGGGGCCAGACCGCTTTTCAGATTTAGCTTGTTCCTCTTTAACTAATTGACCGTCTGAGGTTAAAGTAAATAAGGGTATCGCATAGCGACCACGCTGTGCATCATCCCAGGGTTTACTACTATTTCTTAGTGTTACACCCACTTCGAGTAAATCCATCATCTTATTGGCATTGACGGCGAAAGGATGCTGGCGTGGCACGATGCTATCAAGTAAATTGTTTTTGAATAACCCTGCTACTTCACATGAAGTGCGGTTAAATTGATTTTCGTAAATGGCGTCATTCGCAAAAATACCAAGATGTTCAATAGGTGATTGCGATTGCGTGGCATCATCCTGTTGATTGGCACGCTTTTGTCGTACCCATCGTTTGATGTATGCCCCTGCTCGCCTTTGGACAACATTGAATTGCTGGCCCTGCAAGCCAACGAATTGGAATAACTGGCTCAGCCGCATGGAAAACCACTCGATGATACCAGATCGATGATACACGGTCGCGCTCATCAGCATTGCTGCAATCATTGTTAGAATGATTCCCATAGAGCGATCCTTTTTTGATATACCAGAACACATGCAATGGTTAAATGCAATACTTTTGTCATTTCGTCATTGTGTTGCTAGGGTACGCTTTAATGTCTGGCCAGTGATGATATTGTTGTTTCAGTTGTTTTGCATGTGTACTAGCTATAAAGACTTGGATTTTCAACTCGCCCAATGTCTGCTTTTGTGATCTTCTGTGCCCGCATGTGATCACTACTGACTGAGGTCGTGTTCGTTATCCATTTGGGCAAACTAGGTCACGTGCAACGCGATATGATGCATGCTACAATCCACTTTCGACTACTACTTCCAAGGCACTATGATGCATTTAATCAGCTACGAAACATTTGCAAGCGTTGACTTGCGCTGCGGTACCATTGTTCGTGCCGAAACCTTCCCTAAAGCAAGAAAGCCAGCCTATAAAGTATGGGTTGATTTTGGACCTGAACTTGGCATTCTTCAGACCTCGGCGCAAATCACCGTGCATTACCAGCCTGACACGTTGATCGGTAAAAAAGTCATGGGCTGTGTTAATCTGGGCGAAAAAAACATTGCTGGCTTTGTCTCACAGTTTCTACTCGTTGGATTTTCAGATGCACAAGGCGATATTGTGCTTGCTACTACGGGCGGCCAGATAGCGGACGGTCAAAAACTACATTGATACACTGTGGGGAAATTATTGGCTTGGCTGACTGCTATCTTAAATTGTCTATAGTCCAAGTTTTTGACCTAGACCCCACTCGTGGGATGCGCCTTTACTCGCAAACCAGTCATGACAGCTGATACCCATTGATGATGCTTCCTGAAGATCACTTATGGTCACGCCGCCATTTGATATACTCCAACGCGCCATTTGACGTTTTTGTTGTTGCGTATACCCAGATTTTTCTTTGGCACGCGCAAAGGACACCCTGTCTTTGGAATCACCCAAAGGACCCGCTTGCCCCTTCAACTGTTGCACATGCTCTTGACTTTTCTCAGCACGTGCGACAGAGGTTGAACGCCCAGGATAAAACCAAGACTGTAAATTCATTAAGGATTGCTCACATGCTTGCCCTATCTTAGAAAAAACATCTGGGTTTTTCCATGTGTATATACTGAATGCGCTTACCGCACAACATGAGATAGAGATGCCTGTAGAGACCAACATCATTAAATTTAGCGCTATATGTATACAGACATTGACCATCGCTCGTGTATTATTTGTCACTGTCCATTTACCGATTGCTTCGAATAGCTCAAGTGCAACGATACTGCCCATCACATACTCTGCTCCTATCAATTGAGGTGTATTGAAGTTACAGATGGCAGCAGATATTTGCGCCAATAGTCCTGCAAATAAAAAGGTCCATCTGGCAGTTGATATCTGACTTTCTTCCGCCCGGTAACTTAATCGCCTCAAAAACTGAAAGCATACAAAACTCCCCCAAAGAAACATTGAAAAACTGGGATATATGAAGAGACCTGTCACTATGCGCCACGGATTATGTATGATAAAAGGGACTGCGAATCCAAGCCTTTGAAACAAATATTGCCGCATATCTAATTTAGGCTGAATAAACCTAGTGAGACCAATCACTATCTCAGGGATACTTTGAAGTATAAATATTGGTGCTGCAGCATGACATATTTTACCAAATCGATCTGGTACGACCGTGGTGTTGTTTTGTGGCCTCATTGTCTCTAAATGTTATTTATTGCAACAGAATACATCATTTTAGGGTCTTTTTCAACGCACGACGCTGCATGGCACTGACGGTGCCACTTATTGTTTTCACATTATCAATGTAAATATTTTTCAGCATAATGATAACGCATGTTGATTGCATATCGCCGGGACGCGTTCAAAAATCATCGGTGTTATCGTCGCTAGCGTTAACCATTAGGAGAATAGAAACCTTACTCGTCCTCGAGCTCCAGCGCGACTGAATTGATACAATAGCGTAGTCGGTCTGGTTCTGGCCCATCATCGAACACGTGACCGAGATGTGATTGGCAAGTTGCACAACGGACTTCGGTACGTGGCGCTTGTAGCCTATTGTCTTCATAATACTCGACAACATCGGGCTCAAATGGCCTCAAAAAACTGGGCCACCCAGACTTTGCATCGTATTGATCTTGCGCATAGAAAAGTGCTGTACCGCAACCTACACAAAGAAAGACACCCTCATGCCCAGGCTCGCAATACTTACCGCTATTGGGTGGCTCAGTACCATGCTCAACACATACCTTGTAAGCCATGGGGGACAGCTTGTCTTTGAAATCCTCAATGTGGGTCATATGATTCTATCTTTGATGTACATTACTGAATATATGATAAAAATAATCATTTGTCAATGCCATATTCATGGCCAGTAGTGCACATAGATACTGATTTTCTCGCTTTATCTTTGTGTAGATAACCCCAGACTAAGCACGATGTCCTCATGAACATTCAGCATACGATCGAAGATATCCTTGACATTGTATTTATATGATAATCCTAATGAGCTCTTGCCATGAACACGCATTGGAAGATTTCGTTGATGCCCCTGACTGGATATTTTATTTTTCTTGCTATTGTTTGATTGACTTATTCATTCTCCCATTTACACTGTCTTGTGATTATTTTACTAGGTTGTTATTATCTCATTCATAAGTGACTCTCTTTATCCACACAATGGCATTAAACACTTATGGACTTTTTTAACGACCAAGATTCAGACTCTACAAGCTGGACACTGCATGATGATGCTTTAAGTCTCATGCTGCCTTTCTTTCGTGCTGCAGTGGAATCGTCAGACCTGCATCATTGCGAATTGCCTCAATCAAGCATGACCTGCGATACCATTGAGGTCATTCATCGCTGTTTGACCGCTCAAAACAATGTATTAGTGATAGACCCTGAACACCTTAACGAATGTACGCTTGCGGCTAATGACCTCCTTTATGCAGTTCACAAGGCCTGCTTACGACGGATTCAACGTGCAGATTCACTGCGTAATCCGCTCGCAACTGCAGATGGCAATTATCACGCGCCCGCCTTTTATTTTCATTATTGGGAGGATGATGAACGCGCTTCGATACGAGTGAGCTTTGCTAGCAAGCCAGATCTGCCCCACTTTGAGACCGCATTGTATGTGCTTCAAACCAAAGTTTTTCAGGGCATATCGATGGACAGAGAGGCTCAACAAGAAACGCAGGCATGTACGATCAGTTAGGATGCGTTGTTTCAATGCGGACTGGAGAAAGAGTTAACATGGGTCGTGTGCGATTCGAACGCACGACCAGCGGGTTAAAAGCCCGATGCTCTACCGACTGAGCTAACGACCCAATGATGCACTATGATACATAAATTCATGCACAAACACAAGCCTGGTCTATCGATTTATCACATAGTTTTTCAAAAGCGCAATGCTCATGCTTTCCTCACTAGCCCAAGAAATGCACCTTACACATAGCTCTATTGCGCCAGCAGGGCTGATCAGCGCTGCAGGTGGCGTTTAATTAACATCGCAACCTCGCGCAAGGCCTAATATGCAGACCTTAATTGTAGGCGTTATTGAAAAAACCATTATCGTGACTTATCCTGAAGTCATGATTATGGCATCCTAAACCAAGAAACCCTTGATCTCATGGCGTAATTCACTACAATAATATAAATACCTTATTCACGGAGCCATGATAGTGACGATGCAGTCAAAAATTTCGCCGATTTCTTTTTTAGCATGCTTTAAAATCTGGTGGCGCTTTTTTTTGAGCTTTATCGCTATACTTCTTGTGTGCAGCCTTGTCACTCATTTACTTTTACTAGCCGCCGTGTGGCTGACTCAGTTGTTAGATCTGGCAAAATTTGCGCCTAAGGCCCTTGTTGAAGTAACCCATTTTGGCCTAGTTAACAGTACTTTATTGCATATTGTGGGGCTTTCATCGTTTGGCTTTTTTTTAGCAAGCCAAATTACAGTATTTTACCTACTCTTGAATCATAGCACCGCAATACGAAAAATACTCTACAAACATCATGTATCGAATCCGTACCCGAGACCTATTACTGAATATGATGACAAAACTCACTCATCTTTAGCACACGACGATATCAAAAAGCTTTAGTCGCTGTATTCAGATCTATATTTTTTTCTCTGCGCCCTTGCCATATGTGAGGCGGTTGAGCCGGGGTAAATCTTTTGTAGCTGGTCGTAATAGTGATCGCCTTCTGCTGTATCCCCTTTCTGATATGATATCACTGCAATTTTGAGCAATATTTCTGGCGTTCTTCCTTTGCCTTTAAGCATGTCGAGCGACTTCATGTAGTATGACTTGGCATCTATTAGCTCGCCAAAAAGCATCTTTATTTCTCCAAGCCAAAAGAGTACCGCCGGAGCATTTTTCTCTTGTGAGTAAGACTGCATGTAGGACTGCGCGAAGATCTGGGCCTTGCTGTAGTCTCGGCGCTCAATCATCCGCGTAATCTGATTGTAGAGGCCGGCTTCAGTGACCACATCGCCTTGATCTTGTGCTTGAGAGACCTGAATAGACCTATCTTGCTTTGCTAGCCCTTGACTCATTTGCTCAACCTCGTCAATTCCTGACCCTGATCTCGTCACACCAAGCCCAGCCTCTGCTTTGTCAGTGCCTATTGAATGATTAGGATCTAATTGCGCAGCTTTAATCGCCTTGATTTCATCCTCAAGTAGTTTGACCTTATCTTCTAGACTGCGACTGTATCGCTCCAATTCATCTACTTTTCTCAGTAAATGTTGGCTTGATCTATTTTTAGCAGAAATGTTATTCGGTGCAATCTGTGCTAATAAAATCGTTGCACATATTAAAACTGTACGATGACGGAAGGCAATACCCATAACATACTCTCTCTTGTTGTTACGTTGAATTTATGAATGCGTGGTTTAGAAAAAAACCTCAACTCTTCGATTTTTCATCCATGCAAGTTCATTGTGCGAAGGATCTGTAGGCCGCTCTTTACCATAACTAACTAGAATAACCTGTTTGCTCTTAACGCCCTTGGACTCAAGGTATTTGGCAACAGCATATGCGCGTCTCTGGCCAAGCGCAACATTATACTCTGCGCTACCAAGCTCACATGTGAATCCGTCGACATGAACCCTTTTTTCAGGGTGCTTATTGAGATATTCGGCAAACTGGACTAGCTCCCCTTTGTAAGCATCGTTCAGTCTATTACTGTTAAGATCAAACAGTATTGTGTATTGGTCAGATCTCGATGGCAGCGTCGCCTCAATGGAGCGCCTGGTCTTTTCGTTACCACTGACTTTTTTTGTTTGCGCCAGTTGTTTTTGGGCCTGTTTCTTCGCGGCAATCTGGTTGGCAAGCTTGAGCTCCTCATTGGCACGATTCATTGGTTTTGTTTGCGCCATGGCGGAAATGACCGACGGCTTTGATACTGCCTTAGCGTTTTTTTTGCCTCCCAAACCATTTGGGGCCTCACTACAAGCTGTCAAAAGGCACGCAACACCAATAAGACTGTACCATTGGGATTTTAATTTCAACATTGTGACCTCCTATTACGATCAAACGATTGCTATCACTTGTTATTATTACGTTAAGTAGAAAATGTTGCAAGTGATTTGTCGTGTTTTGAATAATTCTCTTGCGTCATAGATTTAAAAAGTCCGAAGTCACAATCATGGTCAATGCTTCCATTGAGAGATTGGAGACCAACTGGGGTGTTTGAGACTAATCTTATCAGCTGCCATTGGTACTTTGATGGTCCCGTCGACTGACACAATTGCCAACATGGTTTGCGTACCGTTAGCAGTTGTGTATAAGATCATGTCATTGGTTGGTGAAATTCTTGGTGTATCGTCGTATTTTCCGTTGCCCAGATAGCGAATCGATCGGTTTTTTAGATTTTGAGACACAATCTGTAGTTTCTTATCGATTTTCGAAAGATAGATTAGGTGTTGCTCGTCACTGGTCATTTGCGGCGCTACATTGTAATGCCCATGAAAAGTCAGTTGTTTGATCTTTTTGGTCTTGAAGTCATATTCATGTATTTGTGGCGACCCGGAACGATTCGATGAGAAAATGAGCTTGCTACCGTCTTTTAACCAAAAAGGCTCTGTATCGATAAACTGCCCAGATGTTATTTTCTCAATACTGCGTGTGGATAAGTCCATTGTGTAGATTTTCGTGATACCAGAAAAGCTCAATGCCATCGCTATTTTTTTCCCATCAGGGGACCAACTTGGGGCCGCATTAACCCCAGAGAATTCTGATATGACTTGTCGATTACCTGACGTGAGATCTTGTATAAAAATTCTTGATACATCTTCCTCGAATGACACATAGGCTAACTTCTGACCATCTGGTGAGAATGCAAGCGACATGATGGGACTCGTTGATTCGAGCAAGACTTGCTCATTATGGCGATCAAAATCGCTAACGGCTATTTGGTAAGTTTTATTTCGATCTTGCCCACCGGACTCTTTAACGTAGCCAATTTTATGAGTAAATACATTGCGCTTACCCGTTGTATGATCATGCGCTCTGTCAGCAAACTGATGTGCGATCAATCGCAGTTGGGTTTTAGGGTTGCCTGACAAGCAAAATGGCTTAGGCGTGGCATGGTCTTTCTTACGCAATGGATATTCGAGATGCATGCAGAACGTTTGTTCAGCGCCATGACGCACGGTGGATAAATTATCACGCTTGATCCGCACTAGAAAGTCTGCAGATGTGGCATTCGATACAACCTTGATTTTTTCGGAATAACCCAGATCTTTTTCAACGATACGAGCTATCTCATGCACTTGTTCATCTGACCTGTGGGTACCACTGGGCTCAATCGCCACCGGAATCGTTCCGATTGTAGCCTGGTTAAGCTCCAGGTTGATTTCGGCATAGGCAAGCGTCGTTGTCACGACAAGTGTCACGATTGGCACACATCGCCTAGCGCATGACCAAAACATTTTACTGTCTCCATAAATGCTTAACCGTTATGATGATAGATTAATTCAATTATATTGTAAACTGGCATGGTTTATAATTGGCTAATTTACTGATATTCACGTTGCTATCCCAGTGCCTTGATCATTCATTGAGCCAATCTGCGATCTCATGTATAATGGCATTGTATTTGTGAGATTTTAGGCATGGGGTCGCGATCCTTAAAAACTATCTTTAATTGTATCCTTTACCATGGTTTATGTATTTTGCTTGCTAAACTTACCCAATTTCGAAAATACGCAAACTTTAGTGCCGGCATATTGATTCATAGTGGCATGTGTTTTTTAGTATTCACTGCGTTGTCAATGCATTTTTCGATTGAATCTGCGACGTGGCGCTGGCTAATGCCTGACCACGTTGGTGATTTCCTTTTTGGTCTGGCACATCAAGAACTGACTGATCTTACGATTTTTTTACAGATGATTATGAGTACATGTCTCATTATCGCCGCGGTGGCAGCCATACTTTTCATAACCTCTTTACCCGTACTTTCAAACAAATTATTGATGATTTACCGTTTCTGGACTGTCCTTGAATTTGTCGTAGACCCACCATTGCCCTATCGGAGCACTTCTTTAGTGCTTGCTCCGCAGCGAGAAGAGAAACGGCAAGACGGTTCTGTTGGAGCACGCTCTACTATCGATAGCCAGTTAGACGCTGTGGCACGAGAGAATATTGACGCTCCTCGCGATGATAGACGCTAATGCCGGCATCGAAATAGCTCTCATTGCTGGCTGCTGTTTTTTTCGATCTTTT
>DCKN01000041.1:8228-26557 GCA_002320385.1 Proteobacteria bacterium UBA1673 | reverse complement strand
TTCTGAAACAAGCTGGGCAAAATCTTTATCACCTGTACAGATCACAACCGAGTAACCAGCCCGAACATAACGATTGGCTAGTGTACCGATCACATCATCTGCCTCATGTCCAGGCTCAATGCATAAAGGATAGCCTTTAGCACGAATAAGACGATGTAATGGCTCGATCTGAACCTTTAAGTCATCGGGCATTGCGGAACGGTTGGCTTTATATTCTGGAAAAATAGTATGTCTTTTCGTGGGCCCAGGCGGATCAAAAACAACAACAATATCAGCATCATGATAGTCTTGTTCAAGACGCCTCATCATATTCATCACCCCAAAAACCGCACCCGTGGGCTGACCATCAGGGTTAGTAAGCGGAGGCAACGCATGGAAAGCCCGGAATAGATAGCCAGAACCATCAACTAATACAACTTGTTTTTGCATGCTTAAATTACCTTTCCATCCAGTATTGTGGGGAGAGTATGACACAAAAAGCCAAAATTTCAATCCTTCCAACAAGCATCGTGAGCACCAACCAAAGCTTAGCAGCCTCCGATAAGCTGGCGTAGGTTAATCCATTGGCAGAATAAAACACACCCGTATTGGACAAACACGCACAAACCGCAAAATAAGCATCGCTGAAATCTAAACCAAATCCAAGTAAAACCAAAACTGATAAGGCAAAGAAAAATACATAAGAGATCAAAAAACCACGAAGAAGTATCATTTGATATTCGGAAGAACTCCCGGTTAAGCCAACCTGAATAGCGGGGCTAGATTGAACAACTCTTGGATGAATGAGTAATTGAAACGCCTGCTTAATCTCTTGGAAACCAAATTGCAATCGAATGACTTTTATCCCGCCTGATGTTGAAGCAGAACACCCACCAATCAAACCAATAATGATCAAAAGAAAAGAAAAAGATAAAGGTAAGTCAGTTAGAGGTTTAATGATAAACCCCGAAGAGGAGAACAACGATACAATCGTAAAAACCAAATCAAGAAAAGACCAGTGTACGACCCAACCGGATATAAAATTCGCACACACGCAAGCTAATACAGTCACAACACACAATGACAAATAACAACGCAGTTCGGAATTTTTGAAATACCCAACAGATTCCCTTAAAAAGAAAAACTGGTAGTGCAATAAAAAATTGAAACTGCTAAACAACATAAACAATAAAACTATGATTTGTACACCTTCGGAGTGATAGTAAGCAATTCCGGCATTATGTAATGCATAGCCACCAGTGGAGATAATCGATAAGCTTTCAGCGATGCATTCAAACCAAGACAAACCCAGCAACTTTAAACACACCATACACACCAGTGTCGCTACAATGTACAAAAACCATAAGTATGGCCCCATATCAGAGAGTTTAGGCTTTTTCTGACTATAACTCACAACAGGACCAGGAAGATCAATTTGCTTCGATTGACCCGTGCTAGCACCCAGTGCAATCACCGCCATCATAATGATACCTAAGCCACCAATAAACTGCAGCCACATTCGGAAGAACAGAAAAGATCTTGGCAATAGTGAAAGATCTTGAAACACTTCAGCGCCAGTCGTGGTAAGACCTGAAACACTTGCAAACAATGCATCAGTCCAAGGAATAGAAAGTCCATAAAAAAGAAATACGCACATACCAATAATCGATGCGAATAACCAAGCCACGACGAGAACAGCATGACCATAGCGCTCGAAGGTGAATAAACGACATAGTCCAGACAAATAGGCGATAAAGTAGCCGACACATAATAGTAAAAACAATCGCAAAAAACCTAAAGATAGGATATTAAAATGAACCTCGGAGTCATACCAGCTTACAAACAAGACAGGCATCACCAAGCAAAGATAGAGAGCAACCATTCGCGTAAAGGTATTTGACAATAGTTTCTCAGTCAAATACATGGCAATGCTCTGAAACACAAAAAGCAGGAACCTCATAGGGATGGGCTTTTTTCAATGCACTAATCACCGAGTGGATACAGTCAGAGTCACTAAAAAACTCCAATTTCATCTCCTTTTGATATGTCACCTTTCCCTTCTCACCCACGTAGGGATCTGAATCAGCCATCGGCATGAATTGGCCGTATCCTTCCGTCTGCCAGCAACAGTCCTGATATCCCGAGAATCGACCAGCCCCCGCACTGAAAACTGCATTCTTGACAGCATCAACATGGCTCAAGGGTACGTAAACAGCAATCTGGTAACGCATCATTATTCCTAAACAACCAGTTTCACCATAACATAATCTCAACTTGTTTTCATCAATCAAAGGGATAATCTTGACAGCCCATACAAAATAGGCAACATTATAAAAAGCAAAGAGCCGAATAGACAGTCAATGAACACATCTCAGTACCAATCTAAAATAAAACCCATTTTAATCTTATCTTCGATGGTCCTACTCAGTATACTCGGCATTGTATTCAATCGATATTTTGAGCAAAAGATATTTCCTAGTATCACAACACCCATCACATTTAACAAACATGAAGCAATCGATCAGGCATTAGCATTAAACAAAAAAAGCACACTTGGACTGCCAAATACTGCAGAGCTACGTGCTGCGGCCTCATACCTCACCGACAGTCAGACCAATAATTATCTGTCACTTCAGGATAAATCAAACACACTACTCAACGAAAGTATCAAAAATAAAAGCGTGCACACAAGCTTTTGGGCTGTGCGATTATTTATTAGTGAAAACATACAAGAAAATTACTATTATTTCGTACCCAACGGATCACAACTTGGCTTTGAACTCAACATACCGCAAGATAAATCACTGCCTAATCTATCTAAAGCAGAAGCCGTCGCACTTGCACAAAAAAAAATCAACACTTATCACATTCAAGGCATTAACCCGGCAAATTACCAACTGAAAGACTATTCTGAAGAAAAACTACCAAATCGAGTCGATCATATTCTTATTTTTGAAAACACAAAACAGTCACTTAGAGAAGCTAAGCTACAAATTACGGCTGTCGTGAGTGGTGATCAAATATCTAAACTAACCCCAGATGTTAAACTGCCCGAAAACTTCAGTCGAGATTTTGCTGAAATGATGTCATTCAATAATACATTGGGCATGATTGGCAATATAATCATCGTATTGGGCTACGGCGGTATAATACTATTTGCACTTTATCAAGGCCAAAAGACACAGAACCTCAACTGGCAAGGCAGCTTAGCCATGACAGGTATCATCACGCTTTTTTTGAGTCTAAATACGATGAATCTTCTTCCATTACTTTGGTTTTCAGCTTACCAGACGACGCAATCCATCACACTGTTTCTCTCCAACAATTTTGTTGACATTATCTACCAAGCAATAAACACACTCATTACGCTTGGTCCATGCCTAGTGGCAGGAGAATATTTAGACAGAAAAACATTTCCCAATCATATTCATGTTTGGTCCTGGTGGCACACAGAATCAGCATCGTCCAAAGAAACCTCGTTTCTAATTCTTCTAGCGTATATTATTTTTGGCATCACCGTGGGCTATCAATCGATCTTCTATCTCGTTGCACAATCAATCCCAAACGTATGGATTCCAACTGGCCCACTGTTTAACCCGGACTTCATTAGCACCTATGTACCATCATTGTATTCATTCAGCCTGTCACTGCAGGCAGGTACCTTAGAGGAATGCTTATTCAGAGCGGTGCCAATTGCCAGTGCGGTTCTCATCGGCCTACGCTATAAAAGGTTATCCTTAGCAATTGCTATCATCATACCGTTACAAGCAATACTTTTTGGCCTTGCCCACTCAAGCTATCCACAACAGCCTTTCTACATAAGAACACTGGAGCTCTTTGTTCCGTTTTTAGGCTACGGATTCGTTTATCTCAAATATGGGCTCGTGCCATGTATCATCGCACACTATTTATTTGACGTTTATCAATTCAGTATGATCATATTTAACATGAACACAAACATGATCTGGATACAACAATCCATATGTATCCTTTGGTTGTTGATACCAGCCATAATCACCATCAAAGCGAAAATAGTTAATAAAGTGATTGTTGGGCAAAATATCCCAGAAAGGTTTCTCAATAAAAACTGGCAACCACCAACAGCCTTAATGCGCAAACAAATACCCATGACAAAAAAGCAAAATACCTCACTATCAACAACCGATAAAATCTCAAGTGCACTAATTTGTGTTCTGGCGACAGGTATCATGATATTTAGCTGGACGCATAGCTTACGACTGACCGCACCTTTACAAATGAGTAAATCACAAGCGCTGAAACAAGCTCAACAGACCGCACAAGGTCAATTCCTAGACATGTCAAAAAAATGGACTATCAATCAGACAGCAGAACTTATCAATAACAACAAATCAATTCGTTTTCTAACAGAGCATATCGGTCAATCACAATTAGAAAATCTACTACGCAATCCCACCATCATAACAGACAACGGCAACCTTAATCTCAAGCCGTTCCTACCACATTATGCCTGGGTCATTCGATATGCGCTCTTCTCGGGGTCTCAAACCGATCGTAGTGAAGAACTCATAATCGACTTAAGCGATCACCACACAGCTTTTGATCATAACCTATCTGAAAATGTAGAAGGTAAATCAATCACTGAAGAGCAGGCACTGAAGCTATCGCACAACCAATTGCGCCAGGATTTCGGTGACTTTAAAAATTTCGAACTCATCAAACAATCTTCATCAGTTACCACTAGCAATAGAGTCGATTGGCAACTAACATTTCAATTTAAGACACCACCTCAGCTAGAAAATATCAAACCACGAGTTGATATTAACATATCGGGTGACCGAATAACTGGCAAATCCAACTACTTATTCATTCCAGAAAAATGGCAACAAGCGCATCAGATCAATCTAGAGAAGGTTGATTTTCTTAAGACAATCATATCCATGATAAAATTTTGTTTTTTCATTTTCATCATCGTCATAGCAAGCAAATCCCTTACCGTCAATAAAGTCAACTTTGTCAACATAAAATATCTATTTGCTGGACTATTCTTGCTCGGGACTATGAACATGGCAAACAGCATAGAAGAACTAACATCATCATTTAGAACATCAATCAATTACTCAAACCAACTTCTTTTCGTGGTAACAAGTACGATCATCTCAACAATATTTATCTGTGTCATTATTTGTATATTGGCGCACTACACTCTAGCCTCACAAAAAAATTATGCTGCCAATAAAGATAAACAAACACATTACCTCGTAGGTATTGGCCTAGGACTAGGACTATCTGTCACAAAACTCATGGTTGCTAACGTCATTGCGCCCGAGAATAACTGGCAATTTAGTAATATTGAAATACTATCCAAAATAATCCCCTCACTCTACTCATTCAGCATCATTCCGAGCTTCCTAATCAATAGCATGTCAATAGTCGGAGTAGTTTTATGGTCCCAACAAAGAGTAAAACAATCCATAACATGTAACATATTAGCAATATTGGCAGTCACAGTATTCTCACATCAACTAATCGTATCAAACCAAGGAATCATAACAACGCCGTTGTTGCTTGGCGTTGATTTTATTGTGGTATTAGCTTATATCACAAGTATCTGGCCAATACTAAAAAAGCAACCCCTCATACTACCAACCATGGTTGCTATGACTTATATTTGTCATATCATTATCAGCATTAAGAACCCGGCTTTTACCGGTTATAACTTTGTACAATTGATCACTGCAATGACCATCATGATAACATCAATTGCATTGACAACACGTTATCAAAAGAATCAATTCGTCAAAGCAAGGCGTCGATAAACCTTCTAAAAAGCTCGACCTAAGGTGCATACCACAGGAGTTACCGCTACATACGTGCAGGTGATCACGTATTACTCATATTGACATCATGTGCATATGAGAACCACACAGCCATCATATTAATCAATTGGTTAATCGAGAAAAAAAGCCACTCAAAAACAACCGGCCCAAACCACATTCATTGTAACCACACAATAAATTCTGGCCCTGATAGATACGGCATACATGTCAAAAACAAGACGCCAAGTTAACAAGCAGCGTCACGCCACCCACCTAAGCAACCACCGTATCCACCATAGTCTCTGAAGACTCTTTCAACTCAGATAATCTTGACAATAACTCATGATCACATGCATGATCATCTTGGCATAATGCATGATAAACCTGACAGGCTTTGCTTTGTAAGCCGTGCTCGTCACAATTTTTGTATGCCGTCTTCTTAAGCGATGCCATTAGCCCTGTCAAATGATCAAGGTTCGATGACGCCATCATCTGCTGCACATACTGCGCGCATGTTTTACATTCACCAAGCGTTGCATTCACCGAGCGCATACACTGCAAACAACTATCCGATTGCAAACCATCTGCAAACGCTGTTGAAGTAAGCACCAAAATCAAAGATAATAACTGAAAACCCATAATTAAAACATCTAAAGCACATGTCATCATCATACCTTGCCAGAGAAATCATGCAAGTACTCGATTAGTTCTAAGCCATCCAGCATTAAAAAAATGATAAATAATCCCACAACAAATAGTACAACCTTTGCTTTACATGGAGGGACTCACTCCGTGTAAAGATCATTCAGTGTTCTTAAATATTTTTTTGTAATAAGGACAGTAAGGTGCTAAGAAACAATCTGCGCACAATGGCGTACGAGCTTTACAGATATACCGACCATGCAGAATCAACCAATGATGGGCGTACATCATGTAGTCAGAGGGAATCACTTTAAGAAGATCCTGCTCCACACCAAGTACCGTTTTTGCCTTAGTCAATCCAAGACGACGAGATACCCGATAAACATGCGTATCTACAGCCATCGTTGGTTGATGAAAAGCCATATTCAAAACAACATTGGCTGTTTTTCGACCAACACCTGGTAAACGTACTAAGTCAGATAGACAGTCAGGGACTTTTGAGTCATATTCATCAATCAACATCTGACATAAAGCAATAATATGCTTAGCCTTATTATTGAAGAGTCCGATAGTTTTAATGTAGGGAATCAGACCAGAAACACCCAAGGCGTAAATTGATTCAGGCGTATTAGCAACAGAGTAGAGTCGCTTTGTAGCCTTATTAACACTAATATCAGTAGCCTGAGCCGACAATACAACTGCCACCAATAATTCAAAAGGCGTTTGGTATTCAAGTTCTCCAACCGGCTCAGGAGCCCGAGACGCAAACAACTGAAAAATTGCCTCCACACGTCGTTTGAATACTTTTCTCACTAAGAAGTCACCCCTGATATGAGTTTCTGCGCCTTAGAGAACGCTCGGGATTTTTCATCGGCCTGACGTTTCAAGCGCACCATACGGCGCTCAAATCGAGCACGAGATTGATCCTGCATTCGCCGATCATGAACCGTTGGATTATCAATGGCATGTTCATGAATACAGTCAACAGGACATGGCTCTATACATAGATTGCACCCCGTACAGACATCTTCAAGAACCACATGGGCACGCTTAGGCGCCCCAACGATCGCATCAACAGGACAAACCTGTATACACTTCACGCAACCAATACAAGTATCCAAATCAATACGCACAATAGAAGCAGGCCTAAACTGATCCATGACAGTTTTTAAATAAGGAGCAGGGTCGATACCCATAAGTTGACTAATTTGACGCAAAGTATGCTCTCCACCAGGGCGACAACGATCAATCGATGCCTCACCATCAACAACCGCCTGCGCGTAGGGCCTACAAGCCTCAAAGTCACACTCTTTACACTGTGTTTGTGGTAAAGATGCATCAATCAAGTCCACTAAAGCAGGCACACCCACACTCATACAAAACCTCAGGCTGGGCACATATCAACAGATAAACGCTCAAGTATTCGTGGAAAAGCACCAAGTGGCTGTTTTAGAAATAAGCGCTTAGCATCGTCCCAATGAGTTGCCTTGTGTGAGAAAATTTGTTGCATTTTTTTACTCATCTCAGGAACAATTGGCGCAACATAAACACTAATAACCCAAAATAAATGCAGTGCGGTCGTACATACCTCAGAAACCTCAGGTAGAAGTTCAGGAGATTTTGCCATCTGCCATGGTTTTTTACTATCTACATACTGGTTGGCTAAATCAGCCAGATGAATGACTTCTCTCACCACACAGTTATATTTTTTTTGTGCATACATCTCAGCAATGGCGTCACCTTTTTCAAGAAACTTATGATACAAATCTAGGCCATCCAGTCGACCAGCCAATTGAGATGAGAAATACTTATGAACAAAGCTTGCACATCTACTACCAATATTGATGATCTTTCCAACCAAATCAGCGTTACAACGAGCAACGAAATCTTCCCAATTTAAATCAATATCGACCACCGAGTCACTCAACTTACATGCAAAATAATAGCGCAAATACTCTGGAGATAACGCGTTCAAATAATCTCTAGCTGTCACAAAAGTACCTTTAGACTTAGACATTTTCTCACCATTAATCGTGATAAAGCCGTGCACATGCAGTGATGACGGCGCTCTATAACCAGCGGAGGTCAAAACCGTTGGCCAAAATACTCCATGAAAATTGACTAAGTCTTTACCAATAAAATGAACCAGATCCCAATCACTTCCAACATCAAAGATATCTCTAAGATAGTTAGTTTGATTCAAAACATCATAACGAGAAACCGCGGCCATGTAACCCACAGGAGCATCCATCCATACGTAAAAATACTTGTCTGAGTACCCGGGAATTTGAAAACCAAAATACGGTGCATCGCGAGAAATATCCCAGTCCTGAAGACCAGCATCTAACCACTCAACGAGCTTATTCTTAACCGATGATTGTAAATCCGCATTGTCTAACCAGTGCTTAAGCATCTTTGATTTCTGACTCAGTCGAAAAAAGACATGTTCGGAAGACTTAGTCACTGGCGAAGTGTTACTGAGCACTGAATAAGGATTTTTCAGCTCTGTCGGCAAATAATGAGCACCACACACCTCACAATTATCACCATATTGATCTAATTCACCACATTTAGGACATGTTCCTCGAATAAAACGATCTGGCAAAAACATTTGTGCCTCTTCATCAAAAGACTGCTCGACGTCCTTGGTCATCAATGATTGGTTACCATGTAAAACTTGGTAAATACCTTCAACTAAATGACGATTCTCTTCTGAGCGAGTGGTGTAAAAAATATCCATATCCACATGGAAATCAGCGATATCAGCCTGATGACGTTGCCAAACATCTGCAATCCATGCATCAGGAGAGATTTTTTTCTTCTCTGCCGACAACATGATGGCTGTACCATGGGCATCATCACCGCCTACAAATAATACCCGCTTCCCCCGCAACTTCTGAAATCGACACCAGATATCAGCCTGTATTTGTTCCAAAATGTGACCCAAATGCAGCTCACCATTCGCATAAGGCAAAGCCGTAGTCACGCAAATTCCGACACTCACAAGCGCTCCATAAAATCAATATCCTACCACAATTAACCCAGAAAAACCAAAACAATCAATAGATACCTCATGAAAGATATGGCTTTTCTTAAACAAACATGAAAAAGACAACCAACGCAATTATTGAAACAAAAATATGATGTAAAAACAGACAGGGAACTAACCAGTATTGCATCCAGCAACCCTCAATGATAGATTGATAAAAACGATATCACACCATGATCTAATGACTCAGCGACAAAACAAAACAATTGAACAAGAATTTGACAAAATTACTAGACTGTTAAAAAACAGAGAAAACTTTGCTTTTGTGCGATATGGTGATGGGGAAATAAGCGCCATCTCAAATGAAAGCTTCACATGCAACCAGTGGCAATTGACCGCCGGTAATAGTTTTACAGAAGCGCTAAAAGAAGGACTAATCACGCTAGAGGGTTACTATGTCGGTATCCCTTGTGGCTGTATGGAGAAAAAAGACGGCTTTCGCGCCTACCTAAGAAAACATCACCCAATTGATCCACAATGGGAAACATTCGCATCTCTTTTTTGTAATGCACTGCACCCTAGGACAATCTCTCAAGTCCTACCGCTTATCAAAAGCTATGAAATCGTCATCACTGCCAATGAGCACATCGACCTATCATACATGGAAAAACAAGGCTTTAATGTCGTAAAACATGTTCCTATAACAATGAACGCATGGAAAGATTACAAAAAAATTCAATCCGAACTCATGCACTATGTCCGAAAAAACAAACCTCACGGAAAACTATTTCTGTTCTGTGCAGGCCCCGTATCAAACACCATCATACACCACCTATATAAAGAAAACGCTAATAATATTTATCTAGACATGGGATCAGCGATAGATAAACAGCTAGGACTACAAAACCCAGATCGATGCCACTATCAGTGGACCTCATGGAAACAGCTAGCAAAATGTTATTGGGAATACAAAGACAACCCCCTCACTATATCATGCGACAGCCATAGCAAAACCAAGCTCGAAAGAAGCATACTGCGCCTAAAAGCAATTTGCCATCGGCTAGCAGGCAGGTTCACACAGTATATTTATTAATCCAAGAGATCACCGTAGCATCAATTTACGATAATTTCGCCCAAAACAAGCACCCAACACAAGACCATAAACCAAGTAAAATCCGACAAAAGAGTAGCAATCAAGCGCAAATCATGTTACGATTGGGGCCGTACAAGTCCTAGGAATCCTATCAATGCTAGAAGATTTACTCAACAGCGCCATACACAAAGCTGTTCATAAACTCTACCACATCGATGACTTTAAACCAACTCTAGAAAAAACACCCAGTCATTTTGAAGGTGACTTTACATTGGTTGTCTTCCCGTTGTTGAGATTTTCCAAGAAAAATCCGGAAATAACTGCCAAAGAAATTGGAAACGAACTCCTCAACAACTCAACCTTGATCGAACAGTTTGATACTGTCAAAGGGTTTCTAAACCTAACTATCAAGAACCATAAGCTCTATGAGGCAGCGTGGCAACATAGTATCGAAAACATAAAACAACTGGCACCAAAACACTCAACGTACCTCATTGAGTATTCTTCTCCTAATACCAACAAACCCCTTCATCTCGGACACATAAGAAATAACCTTCTTGGCTATAGCGTCAGTAAGATACTTACCGAAATTGGTTATGATGTTAAGACCATTCAAATCATCAACGACCGAGGGATTCATATTTGTAAATCGATGCTTGCCTGGCAGCTATTTGGAGACGATGAAACGCCAAAATCTAGCGGAATAAAAGGTGATCATTTTGTGGGCAAGTTTTACGTAGAATATGAAAAACAGTACCAGATTGAGATTAAATCATTGATAAAATCAGGACTAAGCAAAGACGAAGCAGAGACCCAGTCAACGCTCAATCAAGCTGTACAAAAAATGCTTCGCAACTGGGAAAAAGGAGATCCTGATACAATTAGCCTTTGGAAAAAAATGAATCAATGGGTGTATGATGGGTTTGAGCAAACATACCAAAGACTAGGCGTACACTTCAATAAAAACTATTATGAGAGCAATACCTATATTCTGGGGAAAAAAGTAATTGCCGAAGGTCTAAAAAAAGGTATTTTCTACAAAAAAAGTGACGGTTCTGTATGGATAGATCTTACCAAAGAAGGGTTAGATGAAAAAATCCTGCTCCGCTCTGATGGAACATCCGTATATATCACTCAAGACATCGGCACAGCCATCGAACGTTATCAAGACTTTGCATTCAATAGCATGATCTACACCGTTGCTGACGAACAAGATTATCATTTTAAAGTCCTATTTCTCATTCTGAAACGCCTGGGCTACCCCTGGGCTGAAAGATGCCATCACCTCTCTTACGGCATGGTGACACTCCCCTCTGGCAAAATGAAATCCAGAGAAGGGACTGTCGTAGACGCCGATGATCTAATGGATAAAATGGAACAGAGCGCAGCCGATATTGCAGTGGCGCGCGGCCGACAAGAACCAAATGACACACTCAATAAAATCATTGGACATGGCGCACTGAAGTTTCAGCTTCTCAAAGTCGATCCCAAGAAAACCGTCATGTTTGACCCAAAAGAATCGATAGACTTTCACGGAAAAACCGGACCATTTATCCAATACACCTATGCCCGAATCCAATCGCTAATTAAAAAATACAATCATGAATGCAACTACCCTAAAAAACCACAACCCATGCTAGACATTGAACGGAAAGTGATTAAGAAGTGTCTCGATTATCATAATCAACTTTTCTCATCAGCGCACAACAGAAATCCGTCAATTCTTGCCAACTACCTTTACGATCTTGCAAAAAACTATAATAATTATTATCACGAGACACCAATACTACAAGAAAAAAGTGAGGAAATAAGAGCGTTTCGAATGGCATTAAGCCAGCGAGTTGCCAACATCATCGACAAAACAGCAAGCATGTTGGGCATAACCATGCCAGAGACGATGTAAAAATACCTTAAGATTTCTTAATATAGAAAACCAGCATTTTCTATTTAGAATAGCAGGTCAGTATTATTAAAATATTAAATTACTAACCAATCCTCATCTCACAAGTTAAAAAAATACGGTTGCCAAGGCAACGCATCAAGGCTATCAACAATCAAAACCCACGGCCTTCGGGTGCAAGCGACATTTAAATAAAGCTCAATCATATCCACAGGACCTAGGTTAACACAACCCAGCGACAGGGGACGCCTCGACACCATACGCTCCTGTCGTGTACCATGGATATAAATATAACGACCGTAAGTATTTGCGTTAGAAAGTTGTCGCCCAGACAGCCAAAGAATTCTTGCTAGGATAGGATCATTATCCAATATGCGATCGTCTTCCAGTAGACCAGCAGGCTTACGCCCTCTATAAGTCATATTAGCAGGTGACCCATCTCCAAATCGATCAACAACACTAAACCAGCCCCGGGGCGTTTTAAAAGAGTCCGCCGCTTCTCCCACACCGTTTCGGGACGTCGAAACATCATATGATTGAATGCACCAACCAAAAGCATACAAATACAGTTTTTGGCTACGCACATCAACTAAAATAAACCGACGACTGAATAAGACGACAACCGAGTAGACAATATGCAAAAAAGCATCAATTAGATATCGCAGAAAACCTACGGCACTCAAATAACAACAACCTCATCAGTCTCATACTGGGAAAAATTCTTCTGACAAGAACTATGTAATAATTTGCAGTATTTTTCAAAAGCCTGATGATCAGACCATGCTTTTCTCGGGTCTAAAAGCGTCGAGTCAACACCTGCTAGTGCCACTGGAATTTGCAAATCAAAAACAGGAAAAACCGTCTTTTCAGCAGCCAACACACTACCCGAATGGATTTGGTCAATAATCCTTCGCGTGACAGAAAGATCAAAACGCTTACCACCAGAAACATAAGATCCACCATACCACCCAGTGTTTACTAAATAAACACTCGCCTGGCTTGATCGCAACTTCTGGACCAATAGACTTCCATATACGGTGGGGTTTCTTGGGAAAAACGCTGCGCCAAAACAGGTACTGAAAGTTGGGTTAATCTCTTTTGCACTCCCCATCTCAGTACTGCCAACCAGGGCCGTATACCCGTTCAAGAACCAAAACAACGCCTGTTTATGGTCCAAAATAGACACCGGAGGCAACACACCATATAGGTCACAAGTTAAAAAAACAACCGACTTGGGCACCCCGCCCTTGTTACCCTCAACAGCATTGGGAATGACATCACGTGGATAGGCCACACGTGTATTTGATGTCAACGAACTATCTTTAAAATCGGGCTCATCTCTACCATTCAAAACAACATTTTCCAACACAGCAGTTGATTGATGAGCCGCTTGCCAGATCAATGGCTCAGATTCTGGCGTCAAGTTGATACACTTTGCATAACACCCGCCCTCAAAATTAAAAACACCTTCAGAATACCATCCGTGCTCATCATCACCGATCAATTGTCGCCCAGGGTCAGCTGACAGCGTGGTTTTACCGGTCCCTGACAACCCAAAAAACAAAGAGACATCCCCATCCTCACCTTGATTTGCAGCACAATGCATGGGCAACACACCTCGGGTCGGCAAGACGTAGTTCAACACAGAAAAAAACGCTTTCTTCATCTCGCCCGCGTACTTAAGGCCACACAACAAAACCCGACGTTTTGTAATATCAATAAACAAGCCGACATCCGATTGAACAGAGTCATGCTCAGGAGATAGAGCCATACCGGGCAAACTCAACAAAGTCCACTGAGAATAATCTGGAATATCGCCAGAAACCTCACGAATAAATAAATTCCTTAAGTAGAGCTGATGCCATGCATACTCAGTAACAACATGAACACCCAACGCATATTTACTACTAGCACCAACCTGCAAATCAGATGCAAATAACCGTTTAGATTTGACATAAACTAAAGCCTTATCCCAAACTTTATCCATATCCACACGTTTGTATGGGCGATTAATGTCTCCCCAATGTACTGAGTTATTCGTGGTATTATCAGCCACAATATAGCGTGCATCGCGTGACCGCCCGGTACGAGAACCGGTTTTTACAGACAAAACACCAGAGGCTGTTAACTTAGCCCCTTCAAATTCAATTGCGTGACTCACCAATTCATCACGTGAAAGTCCGTATTCGAGCGAGCTTTTTTCTAGCATTTTATGACTCCTTAATCTGACTCGTTATCAACGAAAATCAATGTTAGCACACGTAATAGCGAATTTCCACAATGATACAACGCGTCCATATACAAAGTGATTCGACTAGATAATCAAACAATCAATATACTATTTTTCTATTTTTTAATAGAAAGATAACAATACAAAATTTAAAAAAACATATAATAGCAAGCAAAAAAACAATAAAAACAATATGAAAAAAATAAAACTCATGCTTTTAGCTATTTTAATGTGCGTCCATTCTATCGTTGAGATAAAAGCCTCCATCGAAATCATCAAGCCAAACGAGGCACAACAAAGGTTTCTCAATAGTCCACAACAAAAAATTTACGTGGACGTGAAAGCACAAGTGCTGCATTTTACAGACAGCAACAACAAAGTTTTACAAAGCTACCAGATTTCAACAGGGAAGAACGGGACCGGAGAAAAGCCTGGATCATATAAAACACCAAGGGGTATGTTTTCAATCAGGAATAAAATAGGCCAAAACAATCACCCACTTCTGAAATACAAAGCACAAACACCAGTAGGTATTTACCAACCATCACAAGCACGATACGACAATATCTTATCAAGGATATTAACCTTAGACGGGCTACAAGCGCACAATAAAAACACATTATCAAGGTATGTATACATTCATGGAACATCTGCCATAAAGAAACTTGGCACCATACCGTGTTCTCTGGGGTGTATCCGCATGAACCCATACGAAATCACCAAGCTGTTTGACAATGTACAAGCAGGCACACAAGTCTACATATACGATAAGGAAAACCCTTTGCCATGGGAAAACACAAGCATCCTTATCAAAAGCATTGATCATCTATATGACCGACGATCCACACTTCAGTTGTCCACATAACTTAAAGATGCAAAACTAGAAAGATGATGCCGCAAATAAAAAGAGCGTTGCAAAATACAGAATAGCTATGGGTGGACTTGAACCACCGACCTCAGCATTATGAATGCCGCGCTCTAACCAGCTGAGCTACATAGCCATAATTTGGTTGTGAAAGTATCTCAAAAATATGTAAGTGTTGTCAAGCAGTTAATGAAAATTAGAATATCTTACACTTCCCTTAAGCATATTACCCTTGTTCATTAGAACGTAAAGAGCTATACTCGTCGCCAGTTTTAATACGGTTGTGCATGGTTAGCCCACGCAGAACTTAAGTAAACTCAAGGAGCGCGTCATGAACTTAATCACCCAACTCGGTATTACCCCCTACGACGAACAGGAAGGCGAGGAATATATGTGCGAAAACCAACTCAGTCATTTTCGGAACTATCTAATTGCATGGAAAAACCTATTACTCAATACCTCTGAATTAACGGCAGGACAGATACAACATGACGCCACAACAATCCCAGACGCAAACGACAGAGCATCGTATGAAAGCAATCTCGGATTTTTACTTAAACGAAACGGCAGAGAACGAAAGTTAGTGACGCGAATTGACAAATCAATTTCAGCAATAGAAAACAATACTTACGGCTTTTGCAAATCATGTCAAGCCGATATTGGCTTAAAACGCCTGGAAGCACGCCCAGTCGCCAACGAGTGCATCGATTGCAAAAGTCTTGCAGAAGATGCAGAAAAAATATGAGTCGGTTTGTTATCTCAACATGCATCATCATGTGCATCTTATTCGCACTTTTAATTAGCCTTGCACCGGATCAAAACAGCATTTTTGAAGAACTAGGCATGCGAACATCCAGGTTACTTGATACCGTGATCAAATTACTGGGCGTTATTGCACTTCTAAAGTACCTGTTTACCGAAAATGAAAACAAATGAGCTTGATCTTGGCACCCACAATCAGCGCATACAAAACGCATACCAACGGCAATGATTTTTTACTCATCGACACCGAGGTTAATCATGATATTTCAGTGCAAACAGTTCAAAAGATCGCTGACAGAAAACGAGGAATTGGTTGCGACCAAGTGATCACCTATCAATACAAAGAAAACATCTCAAGTTGCCAGTTTTTCAACCAGGACGGTTCTTCAGCTGAGCTTTGCCTCAATGGCATTTATGCATTAGCTAACCACTTAAAAAAAATGAATATTCATTGTAACCATATTCAGACAAAGCACCAATCATTCAGCATAACCGATAACAATGAAGATGGTTTAAGGGTTTCCATACCCCAAAGCATATTGCAATCCATAAAGCCCTATACCCCATACCCACAAGCCGATATACCCCACATCATCGACTGCGATCTCGTTGACATTGGTAACCCACACCTACTTATTACTATTGAAAATATCGACGATTTCCCGCTAAGCTTATTTGCAACACACCCAAGTATCAAGACAGCGTTCCCTAAAGGAATTAATATAAGTATTTATTCTATTTTATCTGGCAATTCGCTGCGTATGCGCACATACGAAAGAGGCGTCGGATACACGCAAGGCTGTGGCAGTGCTGGGCTAGCGTCTTTTTTTCGACAGAAAAGCAAGGACAACAACCTCCAGATACTCACAGTCTACCAGCCTGGAGGGGACATCATCTTCCAGAGCGGCACGAACCAAGTCATTATGAAAGCAGCATGCGCAACAGTTGGTAGAGTAGAAATCAACAGATCAATTTGATCCGCAAACAATCTCTGGCTCAGGCGATAACTTAATGGCAAAAACCTGCCAAACTGACTGCTGTATCGCACTAATTAACCACATCAAGTCTTCGTATTCACCGCCACCAAGATGCTCTAAAACGATTGGATTAACACGGTTGACCACAAACTGACCACGACGATAACCCCGCCAGCCCAACAGCGACAGTAAATTTCCTACAAACAACTTATACCGACCATCATCCATTAAAAACCAATCCACATTCACCGCAAGACAGTTTTGTAATTGATGAAAGTGATCAGCTGATATAACCGGATTAATAAAAAAACTGCCCACCGTACCTGTTTTTGTGACACAAGGCAGACGCGCTCGACGAATCGCACACACAGCGTCGAAAACACAGTTTGGCGAAACCGTACCCATGGAAACGTTCTCTTTGATATAGTTTGAAAGCCTAGGATAATTTAGGACAAGATCAGGCGTTTTGGCCAAGCGAAGCACTGTGCGAACAATGATATATTGGTTTTTATGAGCATTCTTGAAAATACTGCTTCGGTAAGCGAAAGCACATTCTCGAGCAGACAACCAAACAAATAAACCTGTCCGCCGGCAATATACTTCGCAACGCAAAACAAACTGACATATCTCCACACCATACGCCCCAATATTTTGCACCAATGCAGCACCAACGCCGCCTGGGATCAAGGCCAAATTTTCCAGGCCATACCACTCCTGAGACAAAGCATAAGAAACAAAGTCATGCCAAACTTCACCCGAGCCAACTTCCACATCAACGTGCTCTGCAGATTCAAGAACAACATCAACGCCCATAATACGATTCAATATGACCATGCCAGTATAAAGTTTTGGCAAAATAACATTACTAGCATACCCCAAAACCAGCGGAGGCGAGGGATAAGACAAAGCAGACTTCAATAAGGCAGGTAGCTGCGACGTATGCGTAACTTCAACCAAGTCGTAGCAACGCACATCCATGCGAAAGGTGTTTCTGATCGATTGCACTTGATAAGTTTGCGACATATTGGGCCTACTAGGACTCGAACCTAGGACCAAATGATTATGAGTCATCTGCTCTAACCAACTGAGCTATA
>DCKN01000041.1:0-7920 GCA_002320385.1 Proteobacteria bacterium UBA1673 | reverse complement strand
AACCAACTGAGCTATAGGCCCTTGCCAATAATGGAATATCCAAACGGTTGACCGGGTCATTGTCTCAAAAAAAAACACCACAGTCAAACAAAACCGAGAAGAACAAGAATATCAGCCACCGCCAGGCGAAAAAATTAAGTGACAAGCACGATGGCTCATGATAGGTTATTTTAATCAGAGCCTTCATCTTAAACGCCCATGAACTTTTTGGAAACTGATCGTCATTGGACTCAGTCCGTAAGCCAAGACATTATTCACCCCTTAATCAAAAGTCTCTCAGAGTACATCAACACGCTCTATTATACAAATCAACTTGTAGCATACGCCCTTTGCATCACTACCCTGGCCACAAAAGATTCAGTAAAACCGCTAATCATAGCGATCACAGTCCCGTCACTTGCAGCCATTCTATTTACATTTTTCATCTACACCAAAAAGCACCCCCCAAAAAAAGATACTTATTACTACGGCTTTCAACGCGCACTCTTTCGCCTTCAGCTGAATATCTATGGCAACATCTTCAGTATCGTTCTTATATCAGTACTATCAAGCATATGCTTAGTCCTCAGTTTTGAGGCTCTGTTACATTACTACGCAATAGTAACAGCTAAGCAGCTACAGATTAATATCGCATATACAATATCATCCATCACCATAGTTACATCGATGAAACTATGGGAGCTCATTGCAAATATCCCAATCATCAGGAAGATAAAACAAGAACTCGAGACACCACAACTAGCAGAAGAGCAAGAAGCAGCCGAAGAGCCGATCAACAAAACGCAAGAACAATACAAAATCATCCTACATTGCTGCAACTACTTCATCGGATTCATTACCAACAGCTTAACAGTCATTCTAGCGCTTGCATCAGCAGCAACAACAACAGTCTCGTTCACTGGCGCGATCACCATCCTTGCATCAGTTACGACACTTTCGATCATTACCTGTATATTGATTTATCAAAAACACCAAAACAAAATAGAAAATATCTACAGCACTGACCAACCCGACTATTCACCCAACACCTTACCGTCTGATGACCTCATTCGAGGAATGGGCACCATGGTCGCAGATAATCGAGCAAAACTAGACAATATTTTTGCACTCATGCAAATTGGCGGGCTCAATCTTTAATCCCCTATCAATACAAACAAGCCAATCATAAATGCCTACCAATTTCAGATGAAATATTGTAAAATGTTCCAAAAATGGAGTATTGCATGAAGTATACCACTAGTGATATCAAAAACGGATTAAAAATACTTGTCGACGGCGAACCTTGCATCATCATCGAAAATGAGTTTGAAAAGCCCGGCAAAGGCCAAGCATTCACCCGCGTGAAAATCAAACAATGCCTTACCGGCAAGGTTCTCGATAAAACTTACAAGTCAGGACAAACATTACACGGCGCCGATATACAAGAACAACAAATGACCTTCCTATATGCAGAGGGTCAGCAATATCATTTCATGAATCCAGAAAGCTACGAGCAGTCAGAAGTAAGCGAAAACGCGGTGCACGATGCTAAAGCATGGCTTAAAGAACAATGCAGTTATACCGTGCTATATTGGAACCAAGACCCCGTGAGCGTTAGCCCTGAAAACTTCATGGAGCTTGAAATTACTGAGTGCGAACCCAATGTAAAAGGAAACAGTCAGTCAGGCATTATGAAAAACGCGACGGTCGAGACAGGCGCGAACATCAAAGTACCCCTGTTCATAAAGCAGGGTGATATCATCAAAGTTGACACAAGAAAAAGCAGCTATATTGAGCGCGTCAATAACTAACTCACCGGAGTGAAAGACCGATCACAACCACAAGTTGTTTTAGCATTCGGGTTTCTCACAACAAAACGCTCACCGTGCGCATCTGAAACGTAGTCAATCTCCGAACCATCAAGGTACGGAAAACTTATGGGATCAATAAGTAACGATACCTGAGACTCGTCACGGCCTGTAGAAACCGTGCTATTATCAGAACATCCGCGCAATAATGCAACAACAAAGCCTCCAATCAATCCTGTCGGCAACCGATAACTGAGCTGAAAGTCATCATGCTCCATTTCTGATTCGAAAGCAAAACCATATTGAAGACCTTGACATCCACCACCCGTGACATATGCACGAAGCTTCAGAGAAAAGTCACCCCCTTCCTCTAAAAGACCCCACACCTTACGAACCGCCGCAGGCGTTACTTGAATCGCTTGAGTCATTCCATACCACCCTGATAATGAGCGTCTATTGTAGCATGAGCGGCAACAAGCACACAATCTTATTCATCTATGGATAAAACGACAGCTCGACACGTTCAAGAACGCATAAAAATAGCAAAATAGCTATGTCGAATAACGCAATGATCGAAAAATTCTTTTGGCGTCACGCAAGCTGTAAGTATGACAATGACGAACTGGACCAACATACAAATGCAAAGAAATTGACTGCCCATCAGTGATATTTTTCAACCGATGCGCACCAATTTTATCAGTGATTACCGTATAACAACCCTCAGAGATCTCACGGGACATCGATCTTTTCATTTCAATACCAGGGGTGACAATAGGGAAAACCTCCTCCAATAACCGTCCCTGAACGCCGTACATCAAGCCAAAAGAATGATTATGATCATGCACAGGCGTCATGACACCTTTATGCCAACAAATCAACAGTAGCTCAAAATACTCATTCTTAAAAATCAGATTTCTGGTGTAAGCAGCATCACGAAAAAAGGTATACGGAGCTAGATCTCTCACATCAACACTAAGATGATCAAAGCACGTCCTTGCAAATTCAAGCGTAAGCTTTTCAGACGATAAAACCTCAAGTAAAGATTGTAAATTCAGCTGCTGCATAACGATACTCCAACCCATCAAGATTCCATATAGATCAGACATAAGGTTATGTCAAATTAAATGAACAAACAGGTCCCCGCCCCTACGCCCACCCAGTAACGCGACGGCATCTGTATTAAATAAAAAACATCGTCATTCAGATTAAAAAGCCTGCAAACACAAACACTGTAATCACCCATCATCAATCGACAAATAAGTCCTTTAAGTGCTGACGCAAGGAGTCAACACCATCACCTGAACGACAAGAAACACCAGCTAAGCGGACTGGGTAATTATGCTGACGACAGTAGTGCTCTACCTGCATCATGGACTTTTTCTGCTGCATACGCCCCAAACAGTCCAACTTATTTAGGACAACAACCACAGGTATTTCCGCTGTTGAAACGGAGGACAACCACTCTTGGTCAAAAGGCTGAAGCGGGTGTCTCACATCCATGACAATCACAATCGCACGTAGGCATTGCCGCGTTTGACAGTAAGACACAATGAGCTTTTGCCATTGCTGCTTCACGGTCAATGGCACCTTAGCAAATCCATAGCCTGGCGCATCGATCAGCCGTGCCTCAGACCCAATAGAAAACACATTCAAGCACTGAGTACGCCCAGGCGTCTTACTGGTTCTGGCCAAAAGTTTTTTACCACAAAGCTTATTAATCAGTGAAGACTTACCTACATTTGACCGCCCTAGAAATATAAGCTCACCACCATGATCAGGTGGCAGAGTGGACAACTGGTAACAACTGGTTATAAAATGAGCATCGGTAAACAAAGCTAGGCCACCTCTTCAGTCCTAATATAATGTGTAACCATCTGCCTAAGACTAACCGATTTAATTTTGCTCGCGTGACCAGCACAACCAAAAGCACGATATCGATCTTCACAAATCGATTGCATCGCTTTACTCGCTGCTGACAAATATTTCCTCGGGTCAAACGCATCCGGGTGACAAGCAAGATATTCTCGAATAGCCGCAGTAGCTGCTAAACGCAAGTCTGTATCAATATTCACCTTCCTAACCCCGTAGCGAATACCTTCCTGTATTTGTGCAACCGGCACACCATAGGTTTCAGGGATTTTCCCTCCATAAGCATTAATTTTATCGATTAGCTCAAGTGGCACAGATGAAGAGCCGTGCATAACCAAGTGTGTATTCGGGATCTTCTTGTGAATAGCTTCGATACGATCAAGAGCTAAGACCTGGCTAGTCGGCGGTTTAGAAAACTTGTAAGCCCCATGACTTGTGCCAATCGCGATGGCTAAGGCATCAACCTGAGTCTCTTCAACAAAGCATTTTGCCTCATCGGGATCCGTGAGCAATTGCTGATCGCTTAGCACACCCTCAGCGCCTGAGCCGTCCTCATCCCCAGCCAAGCCAGTCTCCAAAGAGCCCAAACAGCCGAGCTCACCTTCTACAGACACTCCACAAGCATGTGCGCTGTGCACAACCGAGCGCGTCACACGGACATTGTAGTCATAAGTTGTTGGTGTTTTCATATCTTCAGCCAAAGAACCATCCATCATGACCGAAGAAAAACCATCTTGAATTGAACGCAAACACACCGCAGGCGACGCACCGTGATCCTGATGCAAGCAGATTGGGATATGCGGCCATTCTGCGACAGCTGCATGGATCAAGCCTTGCAGGAAGTTAGGCCCCGCATACTGTCTTGCACCATGAGATGCCTGTAAAATCACCGGACTATTGGTTTGATCTGCAGCGTGAAGAATTGCACGCACTTGCTCAAGATTGTTAACATTAAAAGCAGGCAAAGCAAAAGCATGCTCCGCAGCATAGTCAAGCAGCTGACGTAAAGATATAATAGCCACAATGATCTCCATTTCGAATCAACGACCCAAAGCATACCGCACTAAAACCATCCAGTAAATAATTTTAAGTCGATTGGCACAAGATTGAGCATATCAAACACCCCAATTTTGCTTAAGCTTGTATTTTTTCCGACCACTTACCCCTTAAAAAGCTCGACAATTGATTTATTAATGATAGAATGGTAGCAATGAAACATGAAACAGAAAAGTAACAAATCCACATTGAGGAAACATGCATCGCCATGAATGCTTACGAAGTCATCACATTCATTTTAGCGCTCAACCTCGGAGCACTTCTGCCGTTTTGTGCAAAGATACTTGCCAACACCATCACGCAAACCCCAGCGAGGGACACATGCCCTAAGCGCATGCTTGGCTGCTTTTTCAAAAGCCAGATGATGAGGCTAGTCTTTTTCACAACACTCTGTTTCATTTGTCTTTCTATGCTTCCAAACCACGGCCACTTCGTTGTCTTTGGAATCATAGCCAGTATATTTTTTCAAAAAATCCCTAAAAAAACATTCCTGTATGAGCAGCAGTCCAAATACAGCAACTGAGTATATTCAGCATCATCTGAAACACTTTACAGTCACCATCTACGGTGAGCCTGGCGGGTTTTGGAGCCTCAATATTGATTCCATCGTCTTATCTATCGCACTGGGTGTGTTATTTATCGTGCCTTTTAGTTATTGCGCCAGGGCGATATCTGTCAAGAAACCAGGGCGCTTCCAACTTGCTCTCGAAATGCTGGTTGAGTTTATCGAAAGCCAAGTACAAGACACATTTTCCCAGAGAGTCAACTCGGTTGCAGCGCTTGCGTTGACAGTGTTTGTGTGGGTTTTTCTGATGAACTTCATGGATCTTATTCCTGTAGACCTCCTCCCAGTTATTGCATCTAATCTGGGCATTCATTACTTCAGACCTGTGCCAACAGCTGATCTCAATGTTACACTTGGGCTTGCAGTGTTTGTGTTCTTTGCAATTTATTTTTACGCGATCAAGTTTAACGGCTTTTTCAACTGGATCAAAGAAGTTGCCAGCGAGCCCTTTGGAATATACCTACTCCCCGTCAATGTTCTCAAACACCTCATCGCTGATTTAGCACGGCCCATCTCATTATCTCTGCGGTTATTCGGAAACATTTACGCTGGCGAGATTATCTTCATTTTGATTGCTCTAACCCCTGCTTACATGCAGTGGTTGTTGGCAGGGGCCTGGTTGAGTCTTCACTTATTTGTGATTACGATACAGGCTTTTATTTTCATGATACTAACCATCGTTTACATCGGGTTAGTCAAACACACAGGAGAAGACCACTGATGAATATAACAACCGAATTAGCAAACATCCATACCATGACAATTTTTGGCGTGTCAATGATCGTTTCCATTGGCGCGATCGGGACCGCGATTGGCTTTGCACTACTGGGAAGTAAGTTTTTAGACGTCACAGCTAGACAGCCAGAGATTGCCCCCATGCTTCTAACAAGAATGTTTATGATCGCAGCCTTGCTTGACGGGGTGACCATGATTGGTATCGGTCTCAGCCTTTACTTCAGCTTAGCAAACCCATTTGTATCGAGCTTCTTAACCGCCATCGCACAAGCAAGCTAAATCAATTAGGCAGACACTAGGATTATACTATGGATATCAATGCCACGTTGCTGATCGAAATGGTCATCTTTTTGACCTTTTTTATGATCACGAAGCACTACATTTGGCCACCAATCGTTGAGGCACTCGATGCACGTCGCGAAATAATCAACACCGGGTTGAAAAAGGCAGACGAAGCACGACATCATCTAGAAAAAGCAAATGCAGATGCTGAGCAAATCATTCATGAGGCAGCCGTAAAAGCAAAAAAAATCATTCACGATGCACAGAAAGAGGCGGCTGAAATGATCACAAGCGCACAGAAGTCTTGTCATGAGCGACTCAACAAATTAGACAAGGAACTCGACGTCAAACGCAAACAGGCAGAAAAGAATGCCCAAAAGCACATTGAAAGTCAGATGCTTGCACTTGCCACCGAGGTGTGTAAAAAGGCTTTAGTTGGTTCACTCGATCAAAAGACAACAACCCAGCTTATACAAGCACAAACAGGAATCAAAAACTGATGCTAGTAAGTAAGCAATACGCAGAAGCAATTAGTGATATAACGACGGTCGACTGGGACAGTACGCTCCAAGCTATTCATGCAATCGTCGAGCAACCAGTATTTAAACAACTATCACGTAATCCGTTTATAAGCAGTGAACACAAAGCATCCCTAGTCATCGCTTGCATCAAAAAAGCAACAAAAGAAGAAAAAGGGCTTATTCAGGCGTTAGCGAAACATGGTCGATTCGATCAAGTTAAAGCAATCCACGAGCAGTATCTACGAAACCAACTCATTAAACAGGGAACGCTCAAAGTTGAAATCACCACAGCGAATAAACCGAGCCCAAAGCAAAAAAAGCTCATAGAGAACTTCGCCATCTTACAAACTGGTAGTGATACAAATACACTATTTGAATATCACATCAACGATGCAATAATCGGTGGATTCATTCTGAAATTTAATGATTACATTATTGATAAATCTTTAGCAGCACGTCTGGAAAGTATTGGTCACAACACACAAGGATCATAGTCATGTCAATGAAACTGAACACAGAAGAGATCTCTTCAATCTTGCAGGAAAAAATCAAGAACCTCAAGATAGAAGAAAGCCCAAAAACAAAAGGAAAAATCATCTCCGTCAAGGATGGTGTTGTACAAATCTATGGCCTAGAGCATGTCATGTCAGGAGAATTAGTGCTTATCGGGCAAGAAACAAAAGCAGTCGCCCTCAACCTAGAGCATGACTCAGTTGCAGCGATACTTCTCAGTAATGCAGACAACGTACAGGAGGGAGAAACCGTAACCAGTACAGGAAAAATGCTTACTGTGCCAGTCGGAGAGGCAATGCTTGGAAGGGTTGTTAACGCACTTGGAGAACCAATCGATGGCGCCGGTAAAATCGAAGCAACTGCACATTCTGCTATAGAAAAAATCGCGCCCGGCGTAATCACACGAGAAAGTGTTTCGGAGCCCCTGGAGACTGGAATCAAAGCGATTGACACGATGACACCAATCGGTAGAGGCCAGCGTGAACTTATCATTGGCGATAGACAAACAGGAAAAACCACGGTTGCCATTGACACAATCATCAATCAAAAAAATAAAGGCGTGCACTGTATCTACGTTGCGATTGGTCAGAAA
>DCKN01000112.1 GCA_002320385.1 Proteobacteria bacterium UBA1673 | reverse complement strand
TACTGGTCATGTGATGTGGATGCCAAAAAAGATCCGTATGCATCTGAGCAAAAAATGGATTACAATGATTATGTTTTTTTGAAAAATGTTATTTCTAAGGACTTATATCGTTTAGAAATATGCCTGGGGATTCGTGATAAAGATCGAACTAAGCTTTTGAACCTCACGCCGCTTGAACAGTACAATTATCCTCAGCGTGAGTCATTTTCGCATAAAGTATTGTTAGATACAGATTACGTCAAAGCCAATCAATTGTGTCAATCGTTGATTGCTATGCAATATCGTTTGGAATTGTTTAAAGATCAGGCTTATTATAAAACTGATTTTATCAATAAATTTGTTTCTGATCGCATTCGTTATATTGATCGCCAGCTCCTAACTTACAAGCAACTGCATCGCAGTGATTGATAAAAAATCAATGCCGACTCAAATATATGATGATAAATGGTTGCTTGACCAATAGAGCTTCTTTGTATTTGTGCTCGTGATATTAACCGCTGTGGTATCACAGTTGATGCGATTGGTTGCGATTATTTGTGATTATGGATGGTGCATCATGTATGTGTGCATGCTTGGGTCCTGTTATCTGTTTGCGTCTTCATGTCGCCACATTGTTGAGCTATTGGCTAGGATGTCTGTGTGTATACGCAACGTTACGTGGCTTTTTAAGATCAGCCTGAGTATTTGGATTTTATCTTTGTTTACGGGTTGAGACCAAAGTGAATATTAGATTGATTCTTATTATTCACTTGCTCTTGCGCTTTACTAAGGTGTGCTTTGACATGGTCCAGTCGTCGTAATAGCTCCTTGGATTTTTCGTTGACATTGCTTTTTAGTGAGCGTAATGTGTCGTGTCCCAGTGTATTGTGTACGTTTTCCAATGCTTGGTTGACCTCGTTAACATAGCCGCCTTGCTCGCATTTATTGATAATATTACTAACATTTTCATCGAATGCTTCTGTGCTTTGCTTAAAACGCGCTTTTGCGTCTGGTTCTTTGATATCCACGCCTATGGGTTCTAATTCCTTACCAAATGTGGTTAATTCAAGATCTCTCAGTGACTTTTCCAGTTTTTGTAATGCTTCATCATGTTTTTCTTGATCAGTCAATTCTGGCTTTTTAGCTGTTTGATCTGACTGCTCTGATTTACCGCTTGTCGTCATATCGTTTACTGCCCGAACAGCGGTCGCCTGCGGGCTATTATAGGCATCATTGACTTCTTCTGCAGCTCGATCTACTACTTTGGTGGCTTCCTTGCCAATGGTTTTATCCAACCCTGTATTGACGACTTTAGCGGTTGCAGTAAGCACATGTGTCGCTCCAGTTACAATGGCGCTAATCGCTTTGATGGCTACTGGTACTATGAAGAATGGCATTGTTATTGTGTTTGTGACTTCTTTATATTATAGATCATGCATGAAATCTTGTGCGTTTTTTAATCTATTTTTTTATGGTGTGTGCTATTCCGCACTGCGATTAGGTTCTGAGGATCTGTTTTTTGCTTATGCGTCAATACGATGGTATCTGTGTGGATAACCCAAACTTTGTTGCTATTAACCACACCGATGATGATTGTATTGTGATTGACGTCAATGGTGTCGTTTGTGAGGTGCTGTTGTGGCGTCTAATTGTGAAGACTTTAGGCTGATGTGATCAGCATTAATCGCGCCAAATCTACAACGCATACGCTGATCGATGATTATGACTATATTTTGTAGCCACCGCCAACATTGAATCCAAAAAAATGGTTGATTTCTTTGATTTTATCTGGGCTAATCTCAGTATCACGTATGTCTACGGGTCTATTTTTCATGCCCGATTTATTGCTTACAGGTTGAAAACATGGGGCCCATACGGGGCCAAAATACACATTACGCTCAATGCTGGCATAAACATGCCGGCCTTGATAGGGGGCGATCAACCCGATTAGATTACTGATGCACAAGCCTGCGAGTGCCAGAGGTCGTGTCATCGTGATCAGACATTGTGTTGCGAGCATTTTTAATGATTTGACTAGACACTGATTATGATGGTTTGCGTCAATATCGCTGCCCAATCGTTGCCCGAGGTGACTGCGTAGGAATGCGTAGATATTGATCGTCTCATTACGCTGCATCGAGTTTGCGCTTCGCATGAAAGATTTGTCCTCTGGGCTAGGCTTGGTTAATGCACCAAGGCTAACGGTTTGCATACTGGGGCCGGGTAGGTAGTTTTCGGCGAATGCCAGAGCGCAATCAAGTATGACGAGTGCCAGTTTATGCCACCAGACTGTGGCCATCATGCTCAGCCTGTAAATGCAATGGCACATGTGATTGATGATGCAGACCCCGTCGCAGAATAGCACACCTAAAAATCCAAATGGATGGCAAAGTAGACTTGGAAATAGTAATAAGAAATGTTTAAAACGCACCAAGTTTTGCGGTTCGTTGAGGTAACCATAACCCGTGATTGCATGGGCCCATAGCGCACTATTTCTTGGATTGGATGGTTCACATTTTGAAATCTGGTAAGCTTTTGTCTTTGGGTTCCAGGTCTCGGTTAACTGATAGTAAACACCAGAAGAAAATGGATTGTATGCTTGCCACTGACCCATATCTGCTTTGAGATCTGCGTATGCATTCAGCTTATTTAAGAAGGTTGATAATGGCATGGTCGTCTTGTGCTTTAATGCGAGTTGTTTTAGCTTATTGTATTGTTATTTCACAATTTTGTCAATAGTTTTCGCCTCACAGACTTGCTTAGTGGCTGCGCATGCCACCTAAAAGTTATCATGGGTCAGACATGAGCTCGTTATGCATGCTGATCGATGTTATTCTGCTTTGGGTTTCGAGCTGCTGGTATTGGCTGTTAGCGTCGCTTTGAGCTCGACTCTGTACTTGGTTCTATGCTTGGTTCTGCGCTTGGTTCTGTGGTTGTTTCTGTCCTTGGTTCTGTGCTTGATTCTGTGCTTGGTTCTATACTTGGTTCTATGCTTGGTTCTGTACTTGGTTCTGTGCTTGGTTGTGTGTCCGATTTTATCGTATGTTTTAAGCGCTTGAAAATCTATTTACGCTGTTTGTTCATCGTGCACGATTTTCCTTATGGTATTGATTATGCCCAATGTTATTTTGGGATGCAGCGATATACTGTTTTTATGTTTGTTTAATTGGTTCTGCTCGGTATCTGAATGTGTGGTTGCTTTTTGACAACATCAACGGTTTTAGCATGACATGATGTGACCGTATTAATCGATTGAAAAAGCTCTTTGATGGAGTTTAAGGCCCATCAAATCTGAGTTCTGTTGGGTGGTAACCGACATTAGGATCGAAATTACTTCCTACAGGTCCTTTATTTGCAATTTTTCCCAATACTTCATCTACTTCATCAGGGTCAGTACCAGGATGCTCATGCATGTAACGTGCACGTCCTGCTTCGAGGCTTGAATTCTTTCGGATATGATTCAGCCCGAGTTGATCATTAAATCCAGTCTTGTCTTCAAATTCATGCTTGAATTTCCTCCCTTGATAGTCTATATTATCATTATTAAGTGTCGCTATATCGCTGTGACCGGGATTATTATTATTCTTCATATCCGCCAACGCCTGTTTCGCTATGCTTTTCTGTTGTTCAACGTATTTTTCCATTTTACTATATTGTTCTTCCATTTTTGAATAATTTACATATCCTTTTGCAGTACCGGTCGATGGCCCTTCATTAACTGGTTCAGTTCCGCCATAATTTGTGATGTCTAAGCCTGATTTTTCTACATTACTAGGATCCAAATTATCCATTGCTTGTTCATATTCTGCTTTTGCCTTATCGTATTCGGTCGTGTTTGGCATTTCTATGGTTGATTCATTTGCATTATCAGTTGCATTAGCAGTTGAGACATTGTTATTTTCCTCTTGCCTCACACTAGCGGGTTGATTCTCAGAAAATTCTTTCATTTCTTGAGGCTGTCCTTTTTGTATTTCCTCCACTTCCGCTTTCTCTTGCTCAATGCTTTCTTTAAGTCCAAGTCTCTGGTCAACATATGTATTCATTTCTTTGTTATGCTTTTCATTTATTTCATTCATTGTAGCTAGATCTTTTTCAAATGTTGCAACATCAGCAGTTACCTCTTCCGAGGTTTCCGGACTACCTGGGTTATTCTCTTCCTGACGTTCTTGATTAAGTTTACCAAATAATGCCGTTTCTTCAGTTTCTTGGTTTTCTAGTATCTTTGCAAATTCGCTCTCATCCGATTCAAGTTCGCTTTCATTAGATGCTATTGTCGGTTCATCTCCTTGATCACTTAATGCTTCTGTTGTCGTCATTGATTCGTTATCTTCCGCATTGCGCTCAGGTTTAAGATTATCGGCAAAATACTTTTCCATATCTTCACGATATGCTTTATGTATTTCGGCTAATTCCGCCTGTGCTTCTTTACCTATACGCTCTCTGTCCTGAGGTGTTGGCGCATTTCCCATTTCAGCCACAAGCTTTTCCCTCAATGTATTTAATTTTGCTTGATGCTCTGTTTGTATTTCCTTAAGTTTGCTCTTAGCTGTTTCAGGACTCTTTTCTTCAGGTCCTAGTGTCGGTGTTTGATTCGTTCCCTCGGTATTTGCCGGTGTAGAAGCTTCTGGATTAATTTGCGTTGCAGTACCAGTCTGCATCGCAGCTGCAATGTTCCCTTTGAATCGTTCACCAACTGACCCCCGCGATCCCCATGTCGGTTTTTGGCTGGCATTATGAATGGTCTCTTGATCATTTGGACTGATTTGATCACCAACCCCTTTTTTGTCCACAAGGACTTTCGTAAGATTGTAAGCTTCGGCAACATTGGTTGTGTGCGTCTTAAGTTGTTTTTCTGCTTCTTCGGTTAATTTGAATGCACCTTCGCCGTCCTTAGCCTCAGTGACGTTGTCGTTCTTGTCTAGCCTTTTTTCAATTTTCGATATTTCTTTATTATTCTCTTCTATTAGTTTTTCAGTGTATTTTGGATCTTTGTTATCTTGATTTCTCAATTTCTCATTTAATTCCTCTCTTTTTTCTACTAGTTTCTTGTGTTCCTTGATGTCATTGTAACCGGATTTCTCTGCAAATTCTTTGTAGGCTATCATTTTATCTTTGATATTATCGTTAAGCTGATTATTGTAATGCTTGGCGATTCTGCTTCTTTCAAACATCAATGGGTCTTCGTGTATGTGACCTTTATCGGGAGCATGTAACCTTAACTTTCCGTTTTTTGTGGTGTGTATGCCATCTCTGAGTAATTTGATCAGTATTTTTCGTTTTTCTTCTTCACTCCGATTAGAATTCATGACTATGTCACATTTTTCTTCTAGCGTTAAAGTCTCGTCTTTGCCCATGCACTGATCTAAGAGCTTGTCAGCTTGCTTCTCCGGCAAATCCGTAATGCCTTCTTTATAAGCTTGCTTGTACGCCGCTGTTTCACGCCCTTTGTTTCTTTTTTTTGCTTGTTTGGCCCATTCCTCAGACATATTGCTGCCATGATTACGCTTTTCATTGATCAAAATTCTTACCGCTCCAGTAAACATTGATGTCATCGTACTAAACCCGTATTGGCTTTTACCCTCTTTGGATGCTTCTACGATTTTATCCAAGGTCATTGGAGTGGTCATCTCTTTTGTTCCAGAACCAGGTATGGCGTTTCCTATTTTGCCTAACAGGGTTTTAGCCTGTTTTTTTAAATTTGGCGTCGCAATCGTGATGCTCCCCAGCGGTCTGCCTTGCTTTATGGCTTCATCCGTGATGGCTTTAATCTGTCTCCTGGCTTCTTGTGGGTCATCAGTATCCAGTGTAACGGTTATATCTTTTCCGCTTAGGTCATTAACTTTGGTGGCGTTAAAAAGCGACTTAGCAAAATTCTTTGCTGCGGCAAATTTTCTCATTCCGGCGAACGTATTTTGTTCAAGAATTTTTAATTTGCCTTCGGCATCTTTTTTGAAATGTTTTTCTGAAGCACTTAAGCCCTCCGGTAGTTTATTCCGGTTTTCTTCGCCTGATTGTGCCAAATTTTCACGGCTTGGCGCTCCAAACTTGCGCCCAGAGCCTGAACGATTATGTTGCTCAAGATGCTCTTTACCAATCCACGTGTTTTTATTCATTTTTCCACGGGCAGTTGCTTGGCAATCTTCTAGTACCGCATTCTCTACGTCTTTTCGAAAAGCTGGATCCTTACCATCCAATTTTTCTTTCATTTTTTCCTCGAGCGCTTCATCTGTTAGTTCTTGGCCATTTTTAGGGTCTTTGAATTCGTTTTTCATTAACCTACCTAGACTGGAATCTTTCTTTGTATGGGTTTTAAGCGACGCAGATTCAGCCACACCAACATACCAACCTGGTTTCTTTTCGTTTCGAGCATTTTTCATGTAATTAAGAAGGCACTCACGGCCAAGTTCGTCCTCGCCATTGAGTGCGCCTTGCATTGAACTTTTTAGACGAACTCCGGTTATTTCCGTCCCTTCAGGTTTAGAATCTTGGATTTGAGCGCGTTGTGTGGCACGATTACAACCGAGATAACGGTTCAAAGTAACTGGAAAACTGAAATTTTGATCAGAGTCTTTTTCAGCGCTTAGTGTCGCACTATTATTATCACCTGATTCAACAGTGAATGTTGCTTGGTTGGCTGTAGCGTTCTTGTCTGTTTGTGACTGACCAGTCTTATTCTGAGCTTCATCGGTCTCTGTCTGATTCCTTTTACCATCCTTTCCTGGGTTATTTTTCATAATTATCCTTATTCGTCATTAATAACTATATAGCACTGATTGTGCGATTTATCTGGATTAATAGTGATTTCCGCGTAAGTCTGTCTATCTAAATGTTTTTTTTCATTTTATTACTATCTTTTGGTGTGGGTTTGATCAGTATCACTTAAGCGATCCATCGACTGATGGGGTACGTCTATGCATGTTTTTTACTGCTGCCAGCGAGCCAAATTAGGACTAAATCAGGTAGGTTGGGTGCTATTTGTCGACCCTGTTTGCGGCGTCTTTGATCATGGATATCTGACTGAAGTCGCTTATGTTGCTTGTGCGTACAATTTTTCTGTGTATCGTCTATTGGATGCTTGCTTGTGCGGTGAGTTGTCATGGTTGAATTGACAGTTATGTGTTCATGGATTAAGTTGATAGTAATGTGCACTCAAGCATGAGTGGTGATTGAATAGAATGTGAAAAATATGGGGATGATGGGTATGAGATTATTCATGCGAGTGCTTGGTGGCCATGGGTTGTTATTGATTATTTTATCATTGAGCGCCCAAGCGAAAATGACTGCCAGACACCTTGAGGGTAAATGGTGCTCGTCACCGACAATCGTTGA
>DCKN01000030.1 GCA_002320385.1 Proteobacteria bacterium UBA1673 | reverse complement strand
CCGCCATGTTTTGCTGACTTGCCAGCGCCGCAGCGAGTAATCCTGTCGGCCCGCCTCCAATGATTAAAACGTCTGTCTGCATCACGCAATCAGTGCTGCTGTAGATTTACAGAGTGGAGAACGGCGCGATTTAGGTGTCTGTCTCGTTTAATTAACCATATTAACCCTGAAACGAGCATGATAAAACACAAGCATTGTCCCATGCTTAAAAAATCGAAGCAAACGTAACCGATTTGAACATCGGGCTCGCGGAAAAACTCAAGTGTGAAACGAATCCATCCGTAATGGATCAAAAACCAACAGCCCATCATACCGCTACCAAATCGATTTCTTTTTCTGTGCCAGTCCATAAGGAAGTACAACAAAACACCCTCTCCAAACATTTCATAAAGCTGGGACGGATGGCGCGGTAACCCATCACTGTAAGGGAATATCATGGCCCATGAAACATTGGTCACACGTCCCCACAGTTCACCGTTGATAAAATTACCGAAACGCCCTAGCATGATGCCCGGAGGAAGAAGAGGCACAGTAAAATCGATTAGGCGATGAACGTTTATCGCGTGCTTAAGTGAGAAGACGATTGTGGCGATGACGCCCCCAACCAGCGCTCCATGAAATGACATACCGCCGTTCCAGATTTTAAAAAGTGTTAGCGGAGCAGCCATGAGGACTTCATAATTATATATGAGCATGTAACCAAATCGCCCACCGATGATGATGCCAAACGCAAAAGCAGAAAAATAATCAAGCAGTATTTCCTTGGTTATACCAGTATCCTTTAGCCGATGGGTTGCGATGACCCATGCAATTAGAAAGCCCAATAAATACATGAAACCATACCATTTAATACGAATCACGCCTGCGATAACGAATAAGTCAGGATTGAATACTGGTAACACAATCATCCTAGCACCTTAGTGTGTGATTAGATCAAGTGATCGACATTGGTTTGCCTCATTGGCAATTTCCTCGAAGGACAAGGCAATGCGTTGTTGTGCTATTGGATCAAGATCAATGTGTTCAACAATCGAAAGTTCCCCTTTGGCATTGTATACACAGGGATAAGATACGATCGTACCGGGTTGCGCGCCATATTCTCCGTGCGAGCATACGCCCATTGAAAAGTTTCCATAACATTGATTTTGGTCAAGCAACAGAGCCACATTGTCAATAATTGCATTTGCTGCTGACGCTGCTGACGAGCTTCCCCGAGCTTTAATGACTTCTGAGCCTCTTTGGGCTACTAAAGTTTGATAATCGTTGGCAAACCATGAGTGATCTTGGATACGCTCTATGATTGGCTGACCATCATAGGTCGCTCTCTGGAAGTCAACATACATACTTGGCGAATGGTTGCCCCATACACACAAGTTCTCTATCATGGCCAACTCAAGGTCGTATTGTTTTGCCATAAAGGCATACGCTCTGTTTTGATCTAACATCGACATAGAGAAAAAACGGTGAGATGGAATATCCTTAGCGTGATTCATACAAATGTATGCATTGGTATTACACGGGTTGGCTACAACCAGAACTTTAACATTTTGATCAGCGTAAGCGTTTAGCGCTCGCCCTTGCTCACTAAATATCTCACCGTTTGCCACCAACAAATCTGACCGCTCCATACCAAGAGTCCTAGGTCTTGCACCGATCAGAATGGCAAGCTCACAGCCCTCAAACGCATCTTTTAAATTTGACGTGCAAGTGATTTTCTCAATCCAGGGACACGCAAAATCATCCAATTCCATTGATAGTGCATTGAGTGCTGGTAGTTGTGATTCGGTGTCGCAAAGTCTCAGATCAATCTTTGACTCAACGTTAATTAACAGTTCCCCCAATCTCGGCAGTAGGGCGTAGGCAATCTGGCCTGCTGCCCCAGTAATGGTTAACTTTAAAGTACTAGCATCCTGGCTCATAAAATCTCCATAATGGTTTTATCAAGGCTTAATTACTTGACAGTATCTTGGTTGATGGTTGAAGTCAATGCACTGTGTGGTCATCATGCTTGGTCAAAAACTAATGGCTCTTGCAAGCGAGGAAACCCCGAAATAAAAAAAGCACAGTGGACAGAGAATATTCAAGTAACGCACATAATCGATTACGAATTTCTTTTGCATGCGCATGACAAATGTACCCAAACACAAACGCCAAGCGACTGATGCAGTCGTTAAACCCAAGACGACTGATATCACGAGCCCTGGTCTTTGAAAACTACCGGCAAGCTCCATCATTAAACTCATGTAACCTAGTATTGTCATCGGGTTGGATAGCCCAATCGATATGACTTGTAAAAAGAGTGAGGCGAGACTTTGGCTATCGTTATCGACATATTCTCTTTTGCTTTTGACTAATTCCTGTATCCCAAAACCAATGAGAACACAACCACCGAGCGCATGTAGCCATTGCTTGTATTCATTGAGATAACTGATAAGCACCAGTGAACCGCTTGCTGCGCAGCCGCTCAGGATAATGTTGGCTAATCCAGACGCAGCTGCGACGATAAAAAAACCAGATAAGCCTTGTTTGACGGTAGTCTTTATACATACCATATTGATTGGCCCCATGGGCGCTGAAATCGCGAGACCCGCTAATAACGCTTTGAAAAATATCATTTTGTTAACGAAAAGTTATGATGTTCGGCTATTATATCACAGCCGTCATTTTATTGCCATTATCTTTGACGACACTTACCTACAACGCAGATTAGGGTACATACTGCTACTCAATCGACAAAGACTTTAAACACACTCGGGGTGGTTCGTATCACACCCTTCAGATCGCTAATTTTTCTACATTAAAACAGGCTATCTAAAGAAGGTTGCGTATTTTTTCTCTTTTCAGAGGGTGTTTCATGTTTGCGCTAATATTCACAGGCGTTCAATGGTTCCCATTTATCTATCGTTTTTATTATTTAGGGTTTGATTGTTGTTGTATCTTAAGTTGTTTGTTAGCTGTTCTTGTTTCACAACTTCTGCATTGTCACACTTTATATACTTTCGCATGGTCCACAACATTCATCATGTGATCTAGCGCAGGACATCTTTATGCTGTCGCATCATCCACGCGATATGATGCGGGCACAATGGCTCATGTCACCGCTCGGAAATATTGACTAAGATTCTTCTCGGTATTGCTATTGATCGCAATATTTGCTTAGCTTTGATTTAGACTATAAATATCCTAGCAGTGTCACTACGCAACAAAAACACGGATCATGAGCGCATTCATGGTGAAATTAAGAGTATCATTTTCCAGTCCCCTGATGATGGCTTCTGCATCCTGAGATTGTCTGTTGATAAGGATCCTGAAATAACTGTTACTGGTTACTGCCCCAGCCCACAGGTTGGCCAACCCATCATCGCTGTGGGTGCATGGATTGAGACCAAACAATATGGCGTTCAGTTTAAGGCTTCCGCGATCACAGCCCAAGCACCACGATCTAAAAAGGCTTTATTAAACTACTTATCGTCGGGCGCAATTCGTGGTGTTGGCAAACAGCTGGCCCAACAGCTGATTGAGCGCTTTGGTGTTGGGCTTCTCGACGTATTGAATGATGCGCCTGAGAAACTGCTAACTTTACCTGGGATTGGCAAGAAAAAGCTCAAAGATATTAAGGAATCATGGCGGACACAGCAAGGCTTTGCTGATGCTAGCATCTTTCTACAACATCATGGCATCGGCCCAACACGAGCGATCCAGATTTATAAGAAGTATGGGGCAGATACGGTTGCCCTAGTGACTGAGAACCCTTATCGGCTCTATCGAGAAATCAACGGGATTGGCTTTCTGATTGCTGACAAAATGGCTTTATCACTCGGCTTATCAGCTGACCACCCGCAACGCGTTACTCATGGCATTTTATACGCCTTAGATGAGGCCATTGGACAAGGCCACTCTGCTGTCACCAGGATGCGACTTATTGATGATGTATCACGCTTAATCCAACTTGATGACACTCAAATCTCACATTCATTACAGTCTGTTATTGATGAAAATCTCATCGTCGAAATCGATGTGGGTGAGGAAAAAATGCTTGCACAGAAATCTATTCACGATGCTGAGTTAACAATTGCTAATAAACTTGGCGTCTTGTGTACTTGTCACAGTCATCTGCCAAACCAAAAGAAGATTCAAGGCCATATTGATCGCCTAGGCGATGTGCTTGGCTACACCCTATCCGCCAATCAAAACCAGGCTTTAAAAACGATTTTTGCAAATAAAATCTGCATTTTAACCGGCGGACCTGGTGTGGGAAAAACCACTTTAGTTCAGAGTGTTGTTCATATCCTCCAACAAAGCCATGTAACTTTTTTGTTGTGCGCTCCGACAGGCCGCGCTGCGAAACGTCTCAAAGAGTCAACGGGACATACTGCAAAAACCATTCA
>DCKN01000032.1:20854-21147 GCA_002320385.1 Proteobacteria bacterium UBA1673 | reverse complement strand
AAGCCTGTTTCACTTAATGAAACCATGAGCGTTGAGGAGCTTGCAGAAAAAATCGGAAAATCGACGACCGATATCATAAAACTTTTCTTTGATCTCGGTGAAATGGTGACCATTAATCAAATTATTCCTTTTGATTTGGCAGAGCTCATTTGTGAACATACAGGATTTAAAGCCAAGCTCCTGCCAAAACGCTCGGAGGAAGAGGCACTGATGACTTTCACCGATGAAGATCAAGAAGAGGATATCCAACCTCGATCTGCCATCGTTACTATCATGGGCCATGTTGATCACGG
>DCKN01000032.1:4014-20548 GCA_002320385.1 Proteobacteria bacterium UBA1673 | reverse complement strand
ATGGGCCATGTTGATCACGGCAAGACAACTTTGCTGGACACTATCCGTAAAACTAAGGTAGTGGATAAAGAGGCAGGTGGCATTACTCAGCATATTGGCGCTTACAAGGTGCATACAGATCATGGCGACATTACTTTTCTTGACACGCCTGGTCACGAATCTTTCACCGCGATGCGCGCAAGGGGCGCCGGAATCACAGATATTGTCGTTCTTGTTGTTGCTGCAAATGACGGTGTCATGCCGCAAACTATTGAGGCCATCCAGCACGCAAAAGCAGCTGAAGTCCCGATTATTGTGGCCATCAATAAGATTGATAAAGAAGATGCCGATGTAGACCGCATCAAAACAGATTTGAGCCAGCATGGACTATCACCTGAAGACTGGGGTGGCGACACAATTTTTCAAAAAATATCTGCTAAGACTGGACAAGGCATCGATGACTTGCTCGACAGCATTGCGCTCCAGGCAGAAGTACTAGAACTCAAGGCTAACTTCTCAGGCCGAGCTAAGGGCACCATCATCGAATCGAGAGTTGACTTAGGCCTTGGACCCATTGCAACCATACTGGTGCAATCTGGAAAATTTACGACTGGTAGCGTGGTGCTTGTGAATGAACACTACGGCAAAATTCGAGTCATGTATGACCACATGCGTAAGAAAAAAACTTCTGCTGGGCCAAGTGATACGATTGAGATAACTGGCCTCTCAGGACTACCGAATGCCGGCGACCGTGCGATTGGCCTTCAGAACGAGAAAGAAGCGAGACTTATTGCATCGCGGAGAAGGACAGACAATAGATTGCAAGCGCGCCTCCATGCTCAACAAACCAAAGATGATGTCTTTCTGAAGCAGATGGACGATAAAGTATCCCAACAAAAAGAACTTAGTGTTATCATTAAGTCCGATGTGCACGGCTCTTTAGAGGCAATACTTGATATCATCAACAAGATCAATGACAATCCTGAAACAAAAGAATTGGTTATTAAAGTGGTGGCCCATACTGTTGGGGGCATCAATAGTTCAGATATTCATCTTGCAATTGCGTCCAGAGCAATGATTATTGCATTCAACGTTCGCGCTGACGCCAGTGCTAAAAAATTACAAGCTCAGGAGAAAACAAAAATTGAGTACTTTAGCACGGTTTATGATATTCATGACTATCTACTTCAGCTATCAAAGGATATTGTCACTCCAGAAACATCTGAGAAAATCATAGGCTCATCCGATGTTAAAGAAGTTTTCAGAGCCTCTAAACAACTGACTATTGCCGGCTGTATTGTGAGCGATGGCGTGATTAAGAAAAATGCTAATGTTCGCCTCTTGCGTGACCAGAAGGCAATCTATACTGGCAAGATCCTGTCACTTCGACGCTTCCAGGATGATATCGCTGAAGTTAAGCATGGCCTAGAGTGCGGGATTGGCATCAAAGGCTACACTGATGTTAAGCCGGGTGATGTCATTGAAGCATTTATTGTTGAAAAAAATACCAATTAGACTATGCCACACACTCGGGATCTAAAGATTGCTAAACTTTTGCATCACACGATTAGTGAGTTTTTTGTCAAACATGCATCTGACCTAGATTTATTTATCGACTCAGTTGAGATGAGTGATCGCCGTAATGCCGATATCATGTACCGACTTGGATTTAATACTACGCTCTCAGAGCAATCGATCCGCGAATTACATGAGCAGATCACGGCACGTAAGCCGCAACTCAAAAAATATCTCGCTGAGCAAATGCAATTGAAAAGCATTCCCAAACTTCATTTTCACGTTACAATTCATGAATAGAAAATATTGCGGCTTTTTATTAATCAATAAAGAACCATCCGTGAGCTCTCATGCTGTATTGCGCCCCATTAAAAAACTATTCGATTGCAAAATAGGACACACTGGCACGCTTGACCCGATGGCGACGGGCATGCTCGTTTGTGCAGTCGGAGAGTCTAGAAAATTCATACAGTATGCGCAAGCCCGAGCCAATAAATGCTACCAGGCCTGTATCCAACTTGGCTGTAATACTGAAACCAGTGATATTACTGGCACTGTCATTTCTCGGATGCCCGTACCCTCCTTATCTACTGAATATATTTCATCGATCATCCAAAAAAAATTTATTGGTGATATCTACCAAAAGCCACCGATTTACAGCGCTTTAAAATACCAAGGCAAACCTTATTATTACTATGCGCGCCGAAATGAGACTATCCCTATTCAACCGAGAAAAGTTTCAATTTTTTCAATCAGTGATGTTAATTATGATCGTCAACTGCATCAAATAAATTTCAAAGTACTGGTTAGTGCAGGAACATATATACGCGCATTGGCTGTTGATCTGGCATCTGCGCTTGATACGATAGGATGCCTAGCAAGTCTGCACCGGATCTATGCTGACCCATGGAAGAATCAGCCAATGTACACATTGGATACACTCGTGAACCATTCTCAACCGGAACAACTTTTACTACCGATTGATACAGCCTTACCCCATTATCAACGCGTTAGGCTGACGCAAAGTGTTTTAACCAGCCTTTATCATGGTCAAATTGTTTCGATTGATCGCTGCCCTCAAGAACTCGTTGAAGGCTCAATCTATCTCGCAACGGATGACGCCGATCAGTTCATGGGGCTGGTTGAGCGGCGCGAAAATGGCATCAAAGCCTTACGAATGCTGCGCATGGAATGAATGCACAATCGATGTTTATTTCATAGCCATGTTAAAAAATTAGCATATTTCGTTGAGAATCGCGCGTATTTCATGTATAATCACAACTGCTAAAAATGGGTAAAAATTGAACCCGCTAACAGGAGTATACAGTGGCAATAACTGAAGCGATAAAAGAATTTCAATCATCAAGTTCTGATACGGGATCATCTTCTGTTCAGATCGCAATTATGACAGACAGAATCAATCATTTGACCAACCACTTCAAGGTTCACAAATCTGATAAACATTCCCGACATGGCTTGTTAAAAATCATCAGAAAGCGACAAAAACTGTTGGGCTACATGAAACGAACTGATCTTTCAAACTACTACACGCTTATCAAAAAGCTTGGAATCCGCGATAAATAACATCGCCATAACACATTTACAAGGACCAATAGACAATGGACTTAAACGCCCCTATTCAAACCGAATTCCAATATGGAAACCACACAGTAAAAATCGAATCTGGGCTGCTAGCTCACCTTGCTACCTCTTCGGTGATTGTCACGATGGGTAACTGCGTGGTCATGGCTAATGTCGTTAGAGGTCGCCCGTCACCTTCTGGCGATTTTTTCCCACTTGCTGTTCACTATTCTGAGCGCGCTTATTCAGCTGGTAAAATCCCTGGAAGTTTTAATCGTCGTGAAGGCCGGCCTAGTACGCGCGAAGTTCTCACTTGTCGAGTCATTGATCGGGCTTTGAGACCTATGTTTGCTGATGGCTTTACTGATGAGCTGGTCGTGAATATAACGCTGTTGCAAAACGATAAAACAGTACAGCCTGACATTGCTGGCTTTATTGCCGCCTCTTCAGCAATTGCATTGACTGACATGCCGTTTGAAATTATTGCGGCTGCTCGCGTCGGTATTGTCGATGGGTCACCCGTTCTTAACCCTTGTTTAAATACACTTGAGACTTCGACCCTGGATTTGATCATCGCAGGGACAACTTCTTCGTACATCATGGTTGAGTCTGGTGCCAAAGAGGTTAGCGAAAATGAAATCAAAGCCGCGATGGCATTTGGCCATTCAGAAATGCAGTGCGTGATTGATGCCATAACCAAACTGAAGGCAGCTCATCATACTAATGCCGATGCCTGGGTGCAGCCAGAGACCGATAGCTTCGAGGAAATTGAAGCCACTATCCGAAAAACGCATCAGCAGAAAATTGAAGAAGCGCTGAGCATCGCTCAGAAAAAAGATCGAAATCAGATGCTTAACAACTTGCATGCATCGATCACTGAATCTCTCACTGAGGATGCAGACCCTGAATCCCTGGCACAACTCCAAAGCTCGATTGCCTCAGCAATGTTTGCTATAAAAAAATCGATTATTCGAGGCAATGCCGTCAAAAATAATGTACGTATCGACGGTCGGAAGGTCGACGAAATCAGACCTATATCTGTCAAGCCAGGCTTCTTGCCTGGAACCCATGGCTCAGCACTCTTTGTAAGAGGAGAGACTCAAGCCTTGGTTGTTACCACTTTGTCTGCGCAAGATAGCAGCGCACAGCTACTCGATGATATTACCTCTAGTACCAAGCAGTATGATAACTTCATGCTTCATTACAACTTTCCGGGCTACAGTGTCGGCGAGGCAAGTCAGCCAATGTCGCCTAAACGAAGGGAAATTGGACACGGTGAGCTTGCTAAGCGTGCACTGCTAGGTGTTATGCCTGACGCCAGCGCGAACTTCACTTACATAGTTCGCGTCGTTTCTGAAATACTCTCATGTAATGGATCTAGCTCAATGGCGACGGTATGTGGTGGAAGCTTAGCGTTAATGGACGCTGGCGTACCATTGAAGTCTCCTGTTGCAGGTATTGCCATGGGTCTTATTAAAGAAGATGATGACTTTGTGGTATTAAGCGACATCCTAGGCGATGAAGATGCCTTCGGCGATATGGACTTCAAAGTTGCTGGAACTAAGAATGGTATTACCGCATTGCAGATGGATATCAAGATTAAGGGCATTACTGACGAGATCCTAACTTCAGCACTCGATCAAGCCAAGACAGGACGTTTGCATATTCTAGGTGAAATGAACAAGGAACTTTCTGAACCAAGAGAAGAGATTTCATCGAATGCCCCGAAAGTTATCCAATTTAATATTCCGACTGGAAAGATTCGAGAAGTCATCGGTCGAGGTGGCGCAACGATTCGCGATATCATCGATCGATTCTCTGTTGCAATCGATATTTCCGATGACGGTCTTGTTAAAATAAGCTCTGATGAGGAGTCTAACTCCCTCGATGCACAATCATTTATTGAAGAAATGATCAGAGAAGTTGAATTGGGCACGATCTACGAAGGAAAAATTAATGATCTATTGGACTTTGGTGCAAAAGTGGCCATTATGAACAATAAAGAAGCATTCCTTCACATCTCACAGATATCTCACGATCACGTTGATAATATTAGAGATGTTTTATCTCCTGGGCAGATTATCAAAGTTCGTGTTGCCGAGATTGATAAACGTCAAAATCGAATTAAACTTACGATGAAAGACGTGGTACAATAACACCATTCATGTATGAACTGGTGGACGATTGTTGCCTAATAATCCCCATTTAACGATCAACTATACAGCATCTATGATGCTGTATAATCTCCTTGACGTAACCAGAATCGCAGTTATGAATCAATCCCTCATAACTTCAATTGCTGTACAAGTCATCGGTTTTTTTTCGTTACCTTTAACAATGTTATCCGAACAAACCGTTTTTTTATTGTTGTTTTTGACTCTGTACTTATTTCGTTGTCGGTATCTATTTAGTCAACTTGCCTTACTTAATGATAGCCATCGCTGTATTAATCGAGTGCATCGTTTTAGCCATCTCATAGATTCACGACGGTTAGAATTTTTTAAAGAGCACATGTATATCTCAAAACGTGATGCAATGACCCAAAAGCTGATTAGCTTTTTAATGAACTTGGTGACTTTTTACGTTACTAACCACCAGATCATTATTATTCTTTTCGTATTTTCCCCAATTCAGTCCCTGCCTGTCATCTTGTCGAGATTTTGTCTCTTCGCACTGTCGCTTTCTAGTGCTTACCATTTATCTGAGCAGAAAGTTCGTCTCTTATCGTTTGAAATAGATCAGTCCCAGTCACTTTATAATGCGCTTCGATCTTTGCCCAAAGCCCGCTTGAGACAACGCCAGTCTTTTCCTCAGATGATGGCTCTATCCATCATCTATATTCTTGCTGTTGCCTGCCTTGCTGGTTGGTGTACTCTTATAGAACAACAGCATCATATTCTAACGGCATGCGGTCTTCTGTCTTCTGCATTTCTACTGATTGTGATTCGTAATAACGCTTATTGTATGTCTGTTATGGCCTCCATTTCTAGCGTTACTTCAACGATTATTGCACTACCCAAAATATTAACGTTACATGATCAAGGCTTAACCTATTTACTTGGTCACCTTCTGTCCAAGGACTCTATTCGCTTCACTGTCAGCACAGTCTACTCAATATTAAGCCTACTTAACGGCATTTTACTTTTTCGCCAAGTACGACATCAAAATGCCATTGCACAATTACTCTCGCCTATCAAAGCAGGCTGCTTGAAATCACCATCAAAGATAGCGTTGTCGAGTCATCGTAACGCTTTTGACGTAACCGCTAGTAATCAAAAAATCATAAAAAACAATCGCTGATCAATTATCATATCCGCTATCGTTACAATTCAATTCGATGTGTGCTACCATCAATTCAAAATTGGAGTCTCTGAATCATGAACACACAATCTGAACTTCCTTTAAGCAGTCTTCTTGAGCGAGCACAGTATATCAAAAAAGCGATGGGCAATATCGAGGAGGAAATTACTCAAAAGACTTTTTCGACTAGCAAAGATGGTATTCATGTCTCTATCAAAGGCTCATGCTTCATTGACTGCATAGAGGTTGACCCTTCGATTGCGAATCGGCCAGTTGGCGAAGTTCTTAATTTACTAACTGAGGCTTTTAATCACGCAGTTGGAGAAATTGATAAACGAAGAAAGCAAGCTTTTTCAGAGATTAGTAATCATCTGCAAGATCAGGAATAATCCCTTCCTGCCTCTCCTTTATGAATATTCTTCCGGTAGAACTTAAAAAACTTATTAACCATCTTACCATACTCCCCGGTGTTGGCGCGAAATCAGCCCAAAGGATGGCCATTCACATCTTACAACACAAACAATCGCAAGCGCTAGAGCTGGCAACTGCTCTCAATGACTGTGTGCAAAAACTGAAAAAATGCAAACAATGTAATAATTTTTCTAGCGACGATATCTGCTCTATTTGTACTGACCCAAACCGCGATCAGCGCACAATTTGTGTTGTTGAGTCTTTATCTGACCTGATTTCTATTGAACAAACATCGATTTATCGAGGCCTATACTTTGTATTGCTTGGTCACCTCTCGCCAATTGAGCAAATTGGCCCAGAACAACTTAATATCCCTACCCTTTTATCGACGATTCATACTCAACCAATCGATGAGCTTATCCTCGCGACTAATGCAACAATAGAAGGTGAAGCAACTGCACATTATATCGTCAGCCATATCGAGAAGGATATCAAGATTTCTCGACTTGCTTCCGGTGTTCCAGTTGGAACTGAGCTTGAATTTCTAAACAGCAATACTTTGCACCAAGCTCTGTCAGAACGTCGAGAAATATTAGAGAAATCTTAAAGATTCGGTAGCGTTCCAGCTTTGAACGTCCAAAGACCATGATTCTTGTATAAAAACACCTATGTTAATGATAATTGGTAATAAAATATGATAAAAAATTAAATTTCTGCAAGGATGATTGACTTAATAAATTACTTCTCCCAAAGGATTCCAAGCACCTTTTATTTGCTGTAGCATATAGGAAATTTAACCAATCACAATGATGCATAAACTAATATCAATCGATAATTCTAATAACACGACCAACGATGGCGTAGAGCATTTTTGCATGTTGCCTAAGCATAGAAATGACCTTGGCTCTGCAACACTCAATTTAATTGTTATTTCTCTGCACGCCAGTAAAATAGACAGTGATCAATCCCGGCTTCATATTAAGCAAGTTTATCAATCATGGGAACGCATACTTAGTAACACGGTTGCTAATAGTCAGATTCACAAAGCGATGGGAATGGCTGTCCATACATGGATTGACCTCATCACTGACCACCAAATGCCACAGATTGATCGCAATAAGCTCGCTGAATCGTTCTTGCGTCACTTAAAGAATTGCCTCTCTGTATTTAATCTTGGAAAAAACAGGCATGCTATTAAAGTGCTTCACTATATTTTATTGCATCCCGTCTCAAATCTACCTAATCACCTTATGCAGCAACAAGCTGATCTACAGTCTGTTGTTTCGTCTGCTTATCACACGCATGAGGACAAGCCAAGCTATGCAACGATTACGCAAAACCTTCTTGTGGCATGCAAGCGCTCAAGTCAATCAATTTGGCTCATTGGTACTTTCATGTCTGGCATTGTGATTGGTTTGTTAGCGATGTACATGCTACAATTGACATTCGTTCATACGTGCACAACCTAACACCATGTTGGCCTCAAAACTTAAACAGCTAACACATCAGATCAACCCTATTGCGGTTATCTTTTTGGCATGTTTGTCTCTCATTCCTCTTGCATCGGTAACAACAGCTGGCTATAACCAAAAAGTTGAGATGTTTGTTGTCGTGATTTGTTTTTCAGTCTGGAGTGTAAGACAACTTGCTTACTTTATCAGCGCACTCATCCGCCACCAGGATACACTTTTTTTGTGGTCCCTGCACACATTCTCTCGGGTTGAATCATCCTATGAGAAAACTTGGGGATCTACATTTTTTCATTTGTTTCGGCAGAAGCATTTTCTTGTTCTTGGCAATAAACAAAGTGGAAAGTCAGCACTCTTAAAGAATGCCGGTGCCACCGAGCAACAAGCCCCGTTTGAATATCAACAAAAAGGACTTATCACGCATTCAGTATGGTCTTTTGAGCGACATGCTTTGCTAGAGAGCACTGCGCTGATGCCTCACAATGACGAAACGGTTAATCTACAGACAAAGTACTGGCGTCATCTCATTGGCCTCAATAAGTGGCATCATACTGCAAATGGTTTTGATGGGATTATTGTGGTCGTATCGATCCAAAACATTCTTAACGAGCAAAAATCTCACCCTACCCAGAGTCTTAATTCATTGAGAAGTCAAATTAAAAATATTACGAATGGATCTCAGAATGTACCTATTTTCATCGTTCTCAGTGGCCTGGATTATCTGCCAGGCTTCCGGACATTTTTCAGGCATATTGACAAAGAAGATATTGATAAGCCTCTAGGTTTTCTTGTTCCTCGTTCACTACAATACTCATCCGATATGCAGACTGAGCTTGACAAAGTTGCTAATGATATTGAAATGTATCTCATCTACCAACTTGAAAAAGTGATTCAAGGCACTCAAAATGATGTAGAGAAAATGCATGTTTTCCACGAAAGCTTTAAATCATTAAAGCCTAAGCTGGTCCAACTTCTTTTTGGATTCACTACGCATGTGCAAAACCCTATCTTAAGTATTTTATTTACCGCGCACTGCGATCGTGATGTGCAATCTGAGATCTCAAATACCCATCAGGTTGATCGTTTTTACCAAAATTCCACAAAGCATTACTTTAGTCGTAATGTCCTTGATACCATCTGTAATCATATTACCTGGCAACCTAGCGTAAAACTCTACCAATATGCACTTTTAATCATCGGCCTTCTCGCATGGAATGTGAGTGAACTTTCGGTCGCAAATACAATTTTGACGCCATTACAAGAATCAATTCATCTGCTTTTTGATCATAAAACCACGTTATCTCAAGATGCTCAACTGCTGAGCGATCAATCAAAAACACCCATCAAAAAACCGGTTCTCACCCAGCGGATGCACACGACTACTTCCCCAGTTAAAAACACAGACATATCGAACGCTGAAGTCTCAACCAGTGATTCTCATGAGGCCAAACATGAAAGTCCTGATGCGTCTTCGAATTCATCAAAATTGTCTGCCCAGATTGCGTTGTGGGACATGGCTAAGCAATCGATTGATCAAAAATTAGACAACTGCGACATTATAAGTCATGCTTCTTGTCTTAGCTTGGCAGGCGTCTTATCAAATATTCGTCAAACGTCAACGCTTTCTCTTGAGGACGTGTCAAAGATCAGCCACAGTGACATACGATTCCGCGAACAAATTCAGACATTACAAGCGCGAACCGTTAATCTTGATCAGGATCAATTGGCTGAGGTTGACTATATGCTTGCAAAGCTCAAAAATCACCAACCCAAAATAACGTTTTCAGCTGCTTCATGGCAACTCTTGAACCGCCTATTCCCTGAGTTTAGCAAACTCTCCTTCAAGAAAAAGATTGAAGCATCTTCTAATATGGTTACTAAGACATGTCGTACCTTAGGCACGGTTGCAAAAGCGCTGCCATTTGACTCGATGACACTGCCAGAATGCAATCAACAGCTTAACAATGAAGTCATGCATCAACTCTATGCTAAGAAACTCAAACAATACCAGACAGCGCTAGAAAACTATCATAGCGAAACAACTGTTGAAACATTCTTAAAGAAGTCTATCTATCTACATGATAATACCCATATCATCGATAAAAGTATGCAATCGATCACGCAAGACCTCCTTGACCTTTCGCAACATGAACATCTTCAAGGCACTTCAGACTATCGAAAGCTACAAAGCGTTCTTGATCAAGCCCAGTCATTCGATGAAAAAACTTATAAACAAGTGTTGAAAAAAATTATCGTGTTATCTAAAGAGATACAAGAGAGTAAAAACAAAGATCTTGCTGCGCTTCAGGCTTTAGATAATCTTATCGCGGCACAGAATGATCGCAGCTTTTGGCCAAAACCTTGGTCTGATCTTGACGCTTTCTCGAGGAATTGTGTGCTATCATTTGAAAAAGTGGTGATCAAACAAGCTGGTCAGTTTCTGAATACGGCATGGGATAAGCATATCGCAGGGCCTTATGCTAAGCGCCTTAAACCATACTATCCATTTGATGAACACAGTATCAATGATTGCGCTCTTGATGAGTTTGATGCCTTTTTCTCATCGAAGGGCGTGGTGTCAATGTTTATTAATAAATATCTATCTAGCTTGGTTGACATTCATCAGAATAGCGGCGCTAAGTGGAAAAGTCTACACGGAAAACCCTTGCCTTTTCACCATGATGTTCCGCATTTTATTATGGGTGCTAATATTATGCAAAAGATGTTTTACCCAAATAATTCCCCTGCTCTCTGGTTCGAAGGGGTGTTGCGTTATCGTCATGGTAAAGAAAATATTCAGAGTGTTGAAATTGTTCAGGATGGTAATAAACAGGTTATCCAAACCAAGCAGACCAAGCCTATTCATATCAAATGGCCACATGCAAACGAATATTTTGAGATTGCAGTCAATCTTACTAGTGGGGAGCGCTCTGTGCTCTTAAAAGAGCAAGGTGCTTGGAGCATGGTTCGTTTGCTCAATCGCACCAGCAATGATGATCAAAGTCGGCGGAGTCATTTACTCAACTTGCGTAACCTTGATCTGTCTTTAGACCTGGAGTTTGAAAGTCAAAATATTGTGACGCCTCTTTCATCAAAAATGCAGAATTTCTTTCAAGTTCCTGATAAAATATATAACTAATCACTAGCCTATAGGATTACGTATGGACTTCATCTTATCCGTACTTCGTTTGGTTGCATGCTACCTTCTTGTTGTGAAGAATCAGGCTGCGTGGGCGTTGATATTGATAACAAACCTTTTTAAGATTCTTGTTCTATATAAGATTGGCTTGCCCTTATTGTCTATATCAAAGTTGATGACCTCATGTTTATCATGTGTTGCCTGGTGCTTTTGGCATCAAGAACCTCAGAAATGGCCCAAGTGGGCAAATGTTGCCATTGATGGTTATGCGTATGTGTCGATTGTTACTCTTGGTTTTATGAGTATGCTCATGGTAGCTGGCTCATCATTTGTTGATAAAGAGGTTCTTATTGTTGCTTGTAACCTAACTGGTTATCTTCTAGCAGCTTTTAAGCAAAGGTTTTGTTGGGCCGCTTGGGTGATTTATGACCTGGTTCTGATCGATGTATTTCTTCAGCTTGGGATGATCTTAAGTGCTATGGTGACGATGCTGTATTTGCCTTTAGCACTTCTTGGAGCGTATAAATGGCAATTACCCAAACCCGATTATCAAACATAGATTAATGTCTTATGTACCCTTACCATGATTGACGTCATGAATATTGATTGATTTGTGGAATTATGCTAAGGTCTAAATAGTTAATTAATATGATTTTATGAATGAAAACTGCGATATCTCCTACAAGATCAGAAAATTATCCTCAATGGTATCAAGAAGTTATTAGCCAGGCTGACCTCGCTCAGTTATCTGCTGTTCGAGGGTGCATGATTATGACGCCGTGGGGATATGCATTATGGGAAATGATTTACCATACACTGGATCAACAAATCAAAGCTTATGGTCACGAGAATATTTATTGTCCTCTTTTTGTGCCATTAAGTGACCTTGAGAAAGAAGCAGAGCATATTGATGGGTTTGCTAAAGAGTGTGCTGTTGTAACGCATACAAAACTAGAAAAAAATGGCCAAGGCAACCTAGTTCCTGGCTCTCCCTTAGAGGAGCCACTGATCATTCGCCCCACGTCAGAAATGATTATTGGTGAGCTTTTTTCACAACGCATTCAATCTCACCGTGATCTTCCTGTTTTGGTTAATCAGTGGGCTAATATCGTTCGTTGGGAAATGCGCACGAGAATGTTTTTGCGCACAACCGAGTTTTTGTGGCAGGAAGGCCATACTGCGCATGCAACCGCTGAGGAAGCACAAGCGCATACACTACAAATGTTAGCGTGCTATCGTCGCTTGTGTCATGATTTCCTAGCTATACCAGTGATTACAGGCATGAAATCTATTAATGAAAAATTCCCTGGTGCTGAAGAAACTTACACCATTGAGGGGATCATGCAAGACGGCAAAGTTCTTCAAATGGGCACGTCTCATTTTCTTGGACAAACATTCGCGAAAAGTTGTGACATCCAGTTTCAGGATGCTGAGAAATCATTGCAGTATGTGCATACGACGTCTTGGGGCGTCACAACTCGTCTGATTGGTGGATTGATCATGACCCATGCTGACGATAATGGCTTGATCTGTCCCCCAACGCTGTCTCCACATCAAGTTGTGATTATTCCATTAATAAAGAAAAATATGGATGCGAATCAGGTTTATGATTACTGTGAAAAAATTAAGTCCTTGTTGCGAACTCAACGTTTTCGCGATCTACCAATTCGTGTTTTCATTGATATGAAAGATAAGAAACCAAGTGAGAAAAAATGGTCATGGGTCAAAAAAGGTGTACCGATTCGTCTTGAGATTGGCCAGCGAGAGTTTGAGAACCAAACGGTTTGTTATAGCTCTCGTCTTTCTGCGGATCATTCAAAACATACTTTAGGCTTGGCTGATTTTGCTGAACAACTTTCTCAACAGCTTGACTCGATTCAGCGTGATATTTATATGAAAGCAAAATCTGCGCTGTCAGAGGCAAACTGTCCACTACTTACCAGTGAGGATCAACTCCGATCACATTTTTCGTCTGAGCGCCCATCGCCAGCATTGATTTATTGGATTGATAATGACGCTGTAGAGCAGGCACTACAAGCGGACTACAAAGTCAGTATTCGCTGTTATCCTCAAACTGAAGTGTTTGACCACTCTGACCAAGCCCCTGCGCTGTTTGACCCTGATAAAAAAGGTCGATTGGCGCTCATTGCAAAGGCTTATTAATCATCCATAAGGAGTCTCCATGGATATCAGCACCCTGCCCGTCCTTTATAGTTTCAAGCGTTGCCCCTATGCAATTCGTGCACGTACAGCTTTGGCTTTTGCTAACATAGACTATATCCATAGAGAAATAAATTTAAGAGATAAACATCCGATTTTTCTTGAAACATCACCTAAGGGTACTGTTCCAGTATTTGTTGACACACACAACGACATGATCATTGATGAGAGTTTCGATATTGTTGTCTACGCATTACAGACTAATCTTCCAAAAGGTTGGATGAATAACGAAGTTTTAGACTTGAAATCTAGCCAAGTGATCTTTGAGAAACTCAATAAAGAAGCCATCCCTGCGATTCGCTCTATCAAATATGATGTCACGCATGGAGCTGATCGTGACACTGCGACTGATCAAATCAATCAGTATCTTCTAGACCTTGATGCGCTTTTGTCTAAACATCGCTTTCTTGTAGATCAGCCATCGGCATTAGATCTTCTGGTTTTCCCCAATTTACGGCAACTCACCATCCATGACCCACAATGGCTAAAAAAATACGGTTTTGCTTCTGTAGAGAGATGGCTTGATTGTTGGATATCTCATCCCATATTCAAAAAAGTCTTTGTGACACACCCTCAATGGGAAGAAAACCAGCGCCCAATCGTGACCGATAATCAACATGGCTACTCTATGATTTAACGATTTTTATCGTGTGATATTGCAATCTACAAATTGCCAAATGCGCTTAACTGCTTTCAAACATTCGTCTTTGAGTGACGACGTTGACTCTCGGTAAACCAACCATTGTTGCAATGATGGATCTTTTTGATCGAGTAACCATTGGTGTTGCCTCTGTGATTTTTTATCAAGACTGTGGTAACTCTGTTCATAAAACGGCACTAGAATAAGATCGAGCTCGAGCAACCCTCTTCGACTTCGCCAAGCTACCTGTTGTTCGGGCCAGAAATTATCTTTTTGATCAATTGAAATGCTCTGTTTATCCATGAGCAAACCTGTCTTCATTATCCATGACGACCTCATTGGTGTAATTATCAAAGCGGACATACTCTCCGAGATAGCTTAGTCTTATCATACCGATTGGTCCGTTCCTCTGCTTACCAATGATAATTTCTGCTGTTCCCTTATCTGGACTATCCGGGTTGTATACTTCATCACGATAGATGAAGGCTATCACGTCGGCGTCTTGTTCGATAGACCCACTCTCCCTCAGATCAGAATTTACAGGCCGACGGTCTTGACGGTTTTCAAGACTTCGATTTAGCTGTGATAATGCGACTACAGGCACATTGAGCTCTTTGGCTATTAATTTTAAAGATCGAGAAATTTCAGAAATTTCTTGTACACGGTTATCTCTAAGTTCTGGCACACGCATAAGCTGCAGATAATCAACTACAATAAGTCCTAGATCACCATGCTCTCTGGCTACTTTTCGTGCTCTTGAACGCATTTCACTCGGTGATATTCCACCTGTGTCGTCAATAAAAATTGGCGCTTCTGACAATAACCCAATCGCCGATGTCATCCTTGGCCAATCATCGTCTTTAAGCTTACCACTGCGGATTCTTTCTTGCTTGACCCGTCCGAGAGATGATAGCATCCGCATGACAATCGCCTCACTTGGCATTTCAAGACTGAAGAATAAGCACGGTTTTTTCGTAGCGATGGCTGTATACTCACAAATATTTCCACCGAAGATTGTTTTTCCCATCGATGGCCTGCCAGCAATTATGACAAGATCGCCCGGTTGTAGACCAGAGGTCATTTTATCAAAATCACTGTAGCCTGTGGGCATACCGGTCATACTCTGACCGGAGTGATAAAGGTGATCAATTCGTTCAGTGGTTTTTGCAAGTACGTCGCCAATTGGGGTCATCGCAGAGCTTTGATTATTACCATGCGCGATCGCGAATATATCTGCCTCAGCTTGTTGGAGTAGATCATCTGGTGTTCTCCCTTCAGGATGATACACTGAGTCAATCACTCGTGAGGCAACTTGCTGAAGTGAGCGCATCAGCGCTTTGTCTCGAATGATAGCAGCATAAGCTGTAACATCGGCTGCAGTTGGTGCTTGATCAGCAAGCGCATAAACATACGCATCGCCACCAGCGCGCTCAATTTCCTGTTGATTACGCAGAAAATCAACGACTGTTAACATGTCTACAGATTGTTGCTTGGCATGCATTTTAGCAATTGCTTGGAATATCAGCTGATGCTTGATATCGTGGAAATCTGTTGTTGATACCGTAGATTCTATTTTATCCCACGCAAGGGGTTGCAGTAATAATACGCCTATGAGACTTTTTTCTGCTTCTTTAGAAAATGGCAGAACTTTTTTGATTGCTGGAGACTTGTTTTCCATTAGGTCATAGTAGCGATAATTGTCGTCTGAGTCAAAGTTTACGCGACATGGCACGTTCTTGTTACCATCTTAGATCGATGCCATGTCGTGATGTGGGATAAAGATCAGTTACTTGGCTTCAGCGTCAGCATCCACAGTGGCGTTATCACTTTCATCATTGACCTGCGTTTGCCCCTCATCGGATGATTTACTATCTGCATTGTCTTGAGGCTCACTGTCTTTTTTCATGACATCAAATAGTTCTGTGACTGTACTCGAATTCAAGACTAGTTTGATTTCTGCTATCGCATCTGCGTGGGCGTGTATCTGAATCGTATACTCCCCAACGGTACGAACTGGCACTTCTACGATACTAACCTCTTGCTTGACTGCTTCGATTCCATGCTCGAGTAATGCCGTAACAATCTCTGCGGCGCCGACTGAGCCGAACAGTTTCCCTTCTTCATTCGTTGGTACAGAAATGGTTATTTTACCAATTTTTTCAATTTGGACCACACGTTTTTTAGCTTCAGCTAGGCGTTTTTGTTCAATTTTTTCAAGCTCGTTTTTTCTTGCCATCACTTCTGCAATATTCTGCTTATTGGCTGGTAAAGCTTTACCTG
>DCKN01000032.1:0-3696 GCA_002320385.1 Proteobacteria bacterium UBA1673 | reverse complement strand
GTAAAGCTTTACCTGTTCGATAGAGAAAATTGCGAGCATAACCTGGCTTCACATCTACGATTTCACCAATAGCCCCTAAATTTTTTATTTTTTCCTGTAGTATCACTTGCATAGTAGTTCTCCTTTAACGATGATAGTGTCAATTTTTAGCGATTTTTGGCTGCTGCCGAAGGTCAGCGACGCGATCGATCAATCCTAGAAAAGCGCAAATTGGACAAAAAAGCGCACTAAACCAATTAAAAATGATAGATGTAGACACAAGCATAATTGTTTGCATCCGTTGTTTTTTGGCAAATCGTTTACTCAACCAAAAGTGTATGACGCTCAAACCACAAACCGCAGGGATAAAACGTGCTAACTCAAATAAACCTAGCAGTGTCCCGAGAGGAAGATGACTTAAGTCGACAAGTTGAGACTCTTGCAGGATGATCAACGAATAGCTCACAAAATACAATGGCATGACAAGCGCAAACGCACTCCAGCTCATTTTTAGCGTGAGCCAATCCTTGATTTGATGCTTATGCTGGCGTAGAAATATGACAATTAATGTTGAGATTACCATTGGCGAAAGCAAGTAATATATGACAATGTTGCTGGTCATTCTACTGGCAATACTCAATGAGTTCTGAATGAGATCAGCGCTGGCGATTTTCAAGTTTAAGAGTTTGAGTAGTGATTGAAAGTGAGACAACATCATCGTGTGCCAAATAGACACCAAGCTACTGTGGAATAATGCCTGGAGCGTCGATACGAACAAGAATGCGCCAATGCACATCACTTCAATACCAATGCTGATGGACATTGTTGACGTGTACAAAGCACAAAATGTGATGTACAGTGGTGTGAATAAAAGTCCTGATAAATAGGATAGTTTATTGAATTCTAATTGCGTGAACCATTCGCTGTAAAAAACGATAGCAATGACATATGGAAGGCTGAGTATCGCTGCGTAATAGCCATAGTTTGGCTTATTGTCCTGGTTCAGTTGGTCTTCGATAAGCATCGCCCATAGAACGATACGGAATGGTAGCAGCAGAGCGATGTTGTACATCAACGACTGGTATCCAACGATCATCAAGTATGACTCTAATGAAATCAAAGACAGCATCGTCATGATCGTTGGCGATATTCCTAATCGTTTGCGCCTGTGGCTACTTTCAACTGCTACCATAGTTATCTGCTTAATTAACGATGACGGTCACAATAAGGCATCAGTGACAAATAGCGAGCCCACTTAATTGCTCGGCTAAGCTGACGCTGTTGTTTAGCGGTTACACCTGCAGCACGACAAGGAATGATACGTCCAGTTTCAAGAACGTACTCTCTCAGGAATGCGATATTGAGATAGATATCCTCAGCTGTAAACCCTTGTGAGGCTATTTGCCTGTCTGCTTTGCTCAATGAGCCTTTTTCATCTTTTTCGAGTAGTGCTGGATTATTATCGGTGACTGCTTTGTCTCTTCTAATGATTAAAAATCGAATGATCGCATCGTTGAATTTGAAATTTGATCTCATTTTTTCGATGCATTCCTCTGAACATTCGACGTTCATTACTGCAAAATGCGCCTTAGCTGTACGAGCTGATTTGATCGTATACTGTAGTTTTTTTCTTTCGAGGTCTTGAACCCTGTGGACGTGGCCTGAAAACTGTTCTTTAATCTGGCTTGCATACCGTTCTAACATTTCTGCGACCCGCTCGCTTTGGTTGGGGTGGAACAGAATGACAAATTCGTAGTGCTTCATATTTTCTCCTTATGGCTATAGTGAGCTGCGAATGCAAGCACATAGCTATCGCAGCAAGGACGGATATTTTAACACAAATATCTCATGACATCAAACGAATGCTTAGCTGTTTGGGCATTTCCTTGCGCCGTCATCTCGTTTATTTTTGATTTGGTTTGTAACAACGTCGCTGAATATCATCATGACACCTTAACGAATCAACCGTGATGATGACATGGATATTGGTGATACCAAATATTTTTTCGTGTTATCTGACGGGTCAACTCTGGATTGCGGGCAAAGCATTGCGCATCTTGCTATTGAATGCGTCTTAGCTTTAATTTCACAATCCCATCTGGGCTGACAACGCATGCTTTCTTGCATTGTGCATCGCAACCTCTTCCATTGGCCCCTAATGCTCTGAACGCTTTATTCTTTCACTGTATGTCTGGTAAAGACAGATACTCGCTGATGTAGCGATATTAAGTGTTGAAAATCCTGTCGTATTGATCCGATACAAAGCATCACAATGTTTTTCCACATTGGGACTTATTCCTTTCATTTCGTTTCCCATTACCCACGCAATAGGCACTGACACATCGGCTTGAGAAATCAAATGCTCCGCGCGTTCTGATGTTCCGTAGATCCAAAACCCAGCTTCTTTGAGCAGTCGCAATGATCGAGCAATATTGGTCACAGCAACCACTGGCACAGTGGCTGCAGCACCAACAGAAACTTTAATCACGGCAGGCGTCAATCCAACGGCTTTGTCTTTAGGGATGATGATACCGTCAACACCAAATGCTGCTGAGGACCGTAGGCAAGCACCCAAATTCTGAGGGTCTTGAACTTTATCAAGCACGAGCACCTGAGCAAGCCCGCGTTTTGCTTGCGATGATTTAATTAGTGTATGTAGATCCATACTTGGCGGTCGAATATACCTGACCATGACACCCTGATGATTGACATTTGGTAGTCGGTGATTCAGCTCGTCCTTGTCGCAACGGGTTACGCTGACGCCCTTCTTCTTTGCAAGATCAACCAGGGACTGCACCTGACTTGATTGCCCGCTGATGAATAGCATGTTGACGCTTGAGGGATAAGTCTCAAGCATTTTTCGCACGCTGTGTACCCCGCCTAGAAAATCCAATCGCTTTATCCTTGATTATTTCCATTGGATTATAGCATATTTTCTTACCTCTGCCAATGAAATGGCCATGACTAACCGCTCGATTGACCCGATTATACCAATAACCTGGTTGATATCGCACCTGATCTGATATAGAATTTGGTGTGTTCATTTTTGGATAGCAACCATGTTCATTATCATGCGCAAGCAACATTTTCTACAAAAAAAACTTCTGCTGCTTTGCGCTTTTGCATTTGTCCTTTCAACCCCCTGCCTTCAAGCATCGCTTGCGCTCAAAGCACCCAAACGCTTGAGTCTATTTCAACCAGATAACCCAACCCCGCTACCGAATCTCTATCTTTCCGGCTATACCTCAATCAACCAATCCAGCCAAACAGTCTTAGCTAATTATAATGGTGACAAGCCGCTACCCCCTGCAAGCCTGACTAAATTGATGACACTTTATATTGCTTACGATTATATCAAACAGGGTCTCCTCCAGCTTGATGAAAAAGTCACGATTTCTAAAAAGGCATGGAAGACCGAAGGGTCGAGAATGTTCCTTGAGCCAGAAACACACGTCCCGGTAGAACAGCTTCTGCAAGGCATTAGTGTGGTCTCAGGCAATGACGCCTCGGTTGCCATTGCAGAACATATTGCGGGATCTGAGCAAAAATTTGTCAAACTGATGAATGAAAAAGTCACAGCACTCAAACTTGCTAATACTCATTTTGCCAACGCAACAGGGCTGCCTGATAAAGCACACTACAGCACACCCTACGATATGTCATTGATCGGTATTAACTTGGTCAATGACCATCCTGAGGTGCTTGAGCACACCAAGA
>DCKN01000122.1 GCA_002320385.1 Proteobacteria bacterium UBA1673 | reverse complement strand
GTGATTATGCCGGCAGCCAATCAATTGACCATTCCCAAAGACATACGGTGCATTCAGGTAGGGCATATCCGCGAGGCCAAGCAGGCCTTGAGCCAGTTGGCAGAGTCAGTTTCTACCGTGTAGATGGTTTTGTGTAGACATCGAGTTGTATGAGTTGCTTGTGTAAGACAGGGGTGTAAACGATACAAGAACTTATCCATAGTACACTGGGCGATCACAATCAGATAACGTATGCGTTTATGCTCATGGTTGCAATCCTCCTGGCGCGGTACTGCCATCTGGTTGGAATAATTTTGGTGAGGTCTTGGCTTGTGGTTCTTTCGTCATATTTGTTATCGTCTGTTTAAACGCTTCCCAGTTTAGAGATAGTAAATCAATCGGTATTTCAACGTTTTCCGACCATAATTCATTATTGAGCGTATAAGAAAGCATACGCAAGTGTTGTGTGATGAGTTCTGTAGCACTACTGTTAAAGTTAGGATGGAGATTGCTGAGAGTATCATCCCCCAATGTAAAAAATCGGTGCTGCTTTTCAGTGAGTAACTCAAAGATCCGTTGCGTGGAGATCCGTTGCGTGGATTTTTTTGGTAATGGTAATAGTGCCTGCACATTTTTGAGCTTGTAAAAAATGTCGCATGCAAGAATGAGGCGTTTTTCTTTATCGAGATCTTGAAATTCAGCGAGCTGATGATCAATACAGGATACTGCGTTGTGGTCCAAAAAGCGCCATATATGATACATTTGCTTTAATTCGTTTGCACATATTACCGAGGCAGTACCCAGACCGATTGTGGTATTAGATTGTGATAAAAATTGCGGTTGCGGCGAATTAAACTTGGTTAGATGATCAGATATTAGTTCATCATATAAAATACTATATTGTTGAGAGTGTGTAAAACCAGAGGGTTTTAACATATTGAATATATCTGCTAGTACCATTGCTTTGGGTACGTATTCAATATGAAATTTCTTATCGAAATGATATGATTGATTTAATGAGTTAATGGTATGGCGGTATTTGTTGAAAATATCGGACCAATGCGCTAATAATTCCCCGAAATGTTCAGATTCAGCGTTACAAAAGACGATTTTCATGATTGGTAGTAGTGGACTGTCATCAATGATATCTACGACTCTTTCTGTGGTTTTGTTGGCTATGCGTTCATCGTCATGATCAAAATAGGACAAGGCATCAATCTCTAAAAGTTTATTTTGTGGGAGTAGTTCGAATAAGTCATGATGTCCCCGTGCGGCCATCTCTGTAAGCACAGTGAGTAGACAAGGATGTTGTATACGCTTGTTTGATAGTAACTTTATCCAGTCTTGTGCGTTTAAGTTTTTCAGTGAATCTTTGACTACCTGCCAAATGTCACTAGTTTCTGGCGTGGTCATGTGCTCATATGCAATACACCACAGTAGATAGTGGTTATAATGCAGATTCAAAAAATGCTGATCCATGTTGAGTTTGAGCATGCGTTGTTTTAGCTGCTGATAAGTATAGTGTGATTGTATCGTTGTGGACCAATCGGTTTGTGTATTTGGGTCACCGCGTTGTAAGCGGTAGTCATACCAAGATTTCTGTGTCTCGTAGTATTGTTTGGCAGCGGCGGAGTCCATTGCGGACATTTTCATCTCGTGATTATATGCGTAACCATAAATATTATTGTCGCTTAATAATGTGTAGTGTATTTTTATTGCGATGACTGGATGTATCTCTTGTATTGCTGGTAATATCGGTTGTGAAGTGTCATTTTCGTCAGTGACGTTTGGACCAAGAAGTGATGTAATAGGGATATCAAATTCATCGATAATAAACTGACTGCGCTTATGATGATTTATCATATCATGATTTGCAAACCTCGTCATATAGCCGATGATGCGTTCTCTATTGCCAGCGCTGCATAGCCGGGTCGCCATGCGATGTTTACACGCACTAGCTGCTATCCTGAGGTGATTAAAGCACTCTTGAGTTTCTATCATGGTAAACAGTAGACTGGGTGTTTCAATGATTTTATTCATGACAATACTGCATAGCTGGATACGTAGATCCCAAGCATTGGTCGTGCTAGCTTGACTTTCTCTATTTTCGACCGGGATACTGACAAGTTGCAGTACTGCAACCAGGACTTCCCTGGTATTATGTAAAATATATCTGTCACACTCTTTGTCTTGGCTAGAGTATGTCCCTTCACGCCAAACATCATGCAACTCCATTAATGGATCAAAAGTGTTTTCGAAAAAAGATAGCACGATCCTGAGCGCTTGCGCAGAGCATGCATACTTGTATGGTGCGCACATTCGCATGTGTACAAGAGTATGAATGAGATCTCGGCAATGGTAAGATTTTGCATGTTGATTCAAATAAGTTATAAATTCATGTTGCTCGGTGAGTAGATCGATCGCTGCAAAATAGATGTTGTTATTATAGCCAGGGGTATCGCTGCATCTTTGCATCATATGTTTAAATGTATCTTCTTGATATTTTACAAGTATGTCGAAGGTAGACGGATCAATTCGTGCAAAAATTGATAAGAAAATATCGTTGAAATACATATAATTTGTTGAACCATCATGGTTATTCGGAAAGAGTCGAAATTTTTCTTTCCAAGCGTGTTTATATTGATAGATAAAGTGCGGATTAATCGACAAAATGCTATCTAAATCTGTATTCTCTGTAAGCATGGTATTAAATTGATTAAGTTGACTTTCACTTGGGATAAAGCCCTCACGACTTATATTCTCTACTTGGTCAACTAATGCTTGATCGTCTTGGTTGAGTGATTTCTGTATTTTGCGTTTTTTTGCATGGGGCCTCTCATCAATAGCGCCTAGGGTGCGTTTTCTGTCCATTTTATGCTCCTGATTGAATACGAGGTGTTTTTATTTGTGACAGTGTACTATGATCGATAGCGGTTTGCTAGCGTAGCGAGTCAGTTTGTGGACGTGATGCCCTTACCACTGCGACTGTTTGGTTTACAGGATATGCACAAGAGGTCCAGTAGCTGGATAAAACCCATCATGACCTACATTCTCATCATAATGTTTTTAATCACAATCCTTTTTCTTGACAGAGTTTCCCTATGTGCTTTCCAGTATGCATCCTATCAATCGATTTTTGGTGTTGTTGAAAGATATACAAGATCGTTATCAGTCGGAGAATTCTAAACAGGTAGTGTATTCTAGGTTGTTACCAACTTTGCGTAATATGTACGCGCATGCTGGGTATTTTTTGCCAGCTGCTGTCGTGGAATCATTGATGAGGTCGCTGCGGGGGATAGGTGGGTTGCTGGATAAGGAAGAAGCATCTTTTGGTGAGATCAAAGAATCGGTTTACCACTTTCTATGTCAGGCATATACAATAGCGTTAGACGCTTGGGGACAAACAGATTATGCAACAGATTTGCAAAATGATGGGTTGCATGACAAGCGTAAAGCTGAGTTGTATGCTTTGTATGCGCAGTACCCGATTTCGGATCGTATGGCACGGTTCTGGCAGATTGTTTCGAATAGGTCTTGTGCGTTGCATGTACAAGAAGATTCGTCACAAGAGAACCAGGTGGCGTGGTTGTATGCGATGGTAGAAATTGGTGAGCATTGTAAGGCAGATGTGTTCAAGTTCTTGCAATCTTGTGGTCAGCCCCATATCAACCGAAGCCTGCGTGCTTTTCAGGTGTTGCGCGGCGATCTATACCATGCTTTCTTGCCAGAGAGTATCCCGGAAGGGGATGACCCGATAGTCTCAAATATTATCGAAAAAAATTGGGTGTTCGAACACTCTGATGCTGTGGTAGATTTATTCGCTAATGCCCCGCAAGAGGAGTTACGGTTGACCTCGTTATCAAGTGACGAGACACGATCTCAGTCATCGATCCTTTCCTCTACAGCTTCTTTGGCTCAATACTCTTTGCTTAAGAGAGACGATGCTGACAAAATAACGCATCATGAGGAGGCGACAAACGGTTCGTTATCTTCCTCTCCCTGTTTACGTTAGGATAGAGCGCGTAATTTTATTGATAAGCAGGGAGCGTGTGATGTTATGGTAGCACTGAGATTGTGTGTTGTTGCGGGTTTGCCTGTCCCTTTTTTTGAGTAGAAAGTTCCAGGTGTGGTTTGCAGCTTTCTATGTTCAGATGATTGATGCCGGGTTACAGAAGATCTTTATGGTTTTGCATTTTTTGTTTTACGGCTATGCACGCGCTTCTGCCATCGATTAAAATCTGGTCGGTTTAAGTTTTTGCGCATTGACAAAATATAGTTGTCTGTCAAGTGTTCTGATTTCATAGCACATGAAATTTGGATCTTGTCATCGGGGTGGTAAGCCTTTGATGTTGATATTGAGAAAATATTGAAAAAATGCTTCAATAAGAAAAATTATCATCCAAGCATGAAGTTACCAATCGAACTATCTCAAGTAAAAACCTTAGAAACCCTTGCGTTAGAAACAATCATTACCCACATGTGCGAGGCTTGTCAGTACGATTGGCAAGATGTTGCCGATTACGTAGAGAAAATATTAGATGAAATCGTTAGACACCCTAACATCGATGAGGACATGCTTTTTCTATCACCAGTGTCACGCAATCAAGATACACTCTTAATAACAGCATGCCGAACTAGGAATACAGCTATTGTAAGGAACCTACTTCTTCGTTGCGGTGAGCATGTCAGCGTTACTGACTCGAATGAAGAAGATCTCCTCAAGATAAGCACTGAGACAGACGGTTACACCAATAAAGCTAGGTTGGCTCGTATGATCAATACTGTTAACCGTGAAGGCGAAACAGCATTGACGCTCGCATGCCAAAGAAGTCATGTCGAAATCGTAGAATTGCTGTTGGGTGCTTTATTTGATGCCGATAAACGAGAGGCCCTCAATCATGAGAACAACGATGGTTACACTGCGCTGATGATCGCCTCGCGACAAGGATGCGCTAAAAGTGTAAAAGTGATTTTAGATACTTATTCTTCCTATAATGATCGATTAAGTGCCCTTGACCGCGCCAATGACTCTGGTGAAACGGCCTTGATGCTTGCCCTGCTTTGGGGAGGCTCTGGGGACAAAAAAGCGTCTCTAGCGTCATGTGCCGACAATGATCGGTTAAGTGCCCTCGATCATGACAACAGAAGTGGGAACCCTACGATTGTTGATATTAGTATTACTGAGAAACGGGGGGACGCTGAAACAGCAAGCGTGATTTTAGCCGCTTATAACAACTATGATCGACTAATAGCCCTCAATCGTACTAACAATTCTAGTGAAACGGCCTTGATGCTTGCCTTACTTTGGGGGGATTCGCAATGTATGCGCGTGGTTCTAGATGCTTATCCTACCGATAACGATCGGTTAAGCGCCCTCAATCATCAGTTCACATGGAAAGCCTCAAAGCGCGAACCATGCCTATTACCGCGCCCCATCGTTGGTGATACTGCGCTGCTAGTTGCCGCAGGACAAGGTAAAGATCAAATAGTAAAGGTGATTCTAGCGGCATATGACGATAATGATCAGTTAGAGACCCTCAATCAAAGTGACAGGGATGGAAACACTGTGATTATGTGTGCCGTTCGATGGGGAAATGTTGAAACAGTAAAAGCGATTCTAGCGGCTTGTTCCGCTGATAATCGGTTAAGTATCATCACAAGAAAGAATAATGATGGCGACACTGTACTTATGTGTGCCGCGCGGTGGGGCGACGTTGAAACCGTAGCAGTGATTCTAGAGGCTTGTGCTACTAGTGATCGGTTAAGCGTTCTCAATCAAAGCGACAGTAGTGGTAATACTGTGCTGATGTACGCCGCGCGATGGGGGTGTGCTGCAACAATAAAAATGATCCTAGAGGCTTATCATGAGCGTGATCGGTTAAGTGCGCTCAATCATGAGAACAAAGAGGGTCAGACTGCCTTAATGCTTGCCTCGCGTGGAAATGCTGAACCAGTACAAGTGATTTTAGACGGTTATTCTGATGATGAACGATTGAGTGCTATCCAGCATGTCTGTCACGCTGGCCGAACAGCATTATTTTGTGCTGTAAGTTATGGCCATGCAGATGTAGTCAGACTTTTATTGCAGGTATTACCCTGTGATGATAGCGTCCAGGCTGTTTCACACCAGGACAATGACGGCAGTCACAGCATTACGAATCTATGTAAGCATACTTTGAACGATAAATATCAGATATTTGAGAATACAATCACAGCATTATTTGAGCCGTTATCCTATTACGAGAAACTGGCTATTCTCAATTATTCAGAGAGTAATGGTTGCGCCGTGCTGACTCCTCTTACCGAAAGCGCTTGTGGCCGGGTAAAGATGGATTTTGTAGAGGTCCAACTTAAAAGGAAGGCGCCACAACAATCTTATTCATCTATGTTAATGCCGCTATCGATTTTTGCTCGTTCTGTGTCTGTTCGTCCGCAATCCAATGAAATTACCTGCCGGCTCTCATGAAATGCAGGGTGCGACGATCGTTGTCACCAGACGACGTCGTTTTCGCAACCACCATCCGGATAATCCTCATCCAAATCATCACAACCTAAATTGTTCGATTTACAAACGTCGGTTGCTTTGATGTTACATGTGTCGAGCGATTTTTTAGCAGATGCGGAATGCTCGGTAATCTCGTCAAACAGTGTTGAGCAATTGCTTTGACTATTGAGTTCTCTCACGAAAACCCTGAACGCGTTGGCCTTTTTTAGTTTGCGGCAGAAATCTTTTTTGTATTCATCACAGCCATTTTTACTTGGGTCTTTGATACACTCTTGACCTAGATCAATTTCAGCTTGTTGCTTATCAAGATCTTTTTGCTTTCGTTTCATATCATCGCTCGCTGATTTCTCGATACGTGAAGATTCCTTGTCGATTCCTATGGCGATATCTCTGATATTTGCATGCGCAGAGGTCGCCAACGCAAGCGTTATCAATAAATGAATGATTTTCATGCCATATTCCTTGATTAACATTTTGTTAATGTATGCCAAGGTTACAATTTTGTCAATGTTCGAGTCGATGATCGTCATCGCTTTTACGATACTTAGACTGGTGTCATCATGATGCGGTGTTGAATTATTTTCGCACTATAGTTTCGGAATAGCACATACAGAACAGTCATGTTGTAACTGAGGCTCAAAGTGACACAGTCCCTCTGCACGAGATGATGCTCTTTGCATAAGTGTTTGCGGTGCGTCTGGATCATCACTATCTTGAATATCGAATGGTACGCTAATTTTGAATGTTCTTTGAAAAAGCTTTTGATATTCTTGTTTAAAAAATCTAACGCGGTTGCGCTGTACTTCTTTAGACACAGAGACAGGTTTCTCAGTACTCGATGTGTCTGAAAAAAGACCTAGATCAGGGATATGATACTCTTCAACATGAGAATTTTCACGTTCATCTAGCCTGCTTTTTTTCGATGGCTCAGACTTTGTTGGTGATTTTTCATGGCGCAAGCCGAGTAGTAATAGTGCTTGCCGGGTAATGGCTGTGAGCATACTAGGAATCGTACTTGACGGTATGTCTGTATCGTCATCATCAATTGAATCTGTTTCTCCTTGCTCTCGCATTGACCCTAAAAAAATTGAATTATTGCAGCATACTTCGACGAGTTCGAATTCGTCGGTATTTTTCTTGCGGACTTCATCTGCAAACGCTTGATTGCGATCTTCGAACTTTTTGCCTGCTTTGTAAAACAAGATCACAACTTTTTCGAGTATTTTGTTTCGTTCTGCATCGCTACTTGATTCTGAGTGATTGAGAACGGACTGTGTCGCTAGATAACAATTATGTAGCAATCCTGGCCAGTACTTCATGAGTTCACGCGACCAGTCCCAACTTATTGCACCGGTTAAATAAGCCAATATCCCGGTAACCAGATCAGCTTGCGTTGAATCATGCTGTTTGAGTAGGGCAGCCCAAATACTGACGAATAAACTCAGTCGGCGATTATCATAGGTGCTTTGCCCAGATACTTCATCGTATTGGATTTGGATCGGACAATCAGTGTCTTCATGCTCAAATGAATTATGGTGCACTGCAAATAACATAAATACTTCCGGTATTGCCGTTTCAAGTGTCATCTTGATGACTAGTTTGCGCGATTTTCTGGACGTATCAACACATATCATCATAGGATTTATGGCGTAAAATCCTCTGATATCAGGCATGATTCCGAGTGAGGTCAGCCAGAGCATACACTTTTGGAAATCATGCATATCGGGACTTTTTATCGCCTGTTCATGATTGTGGCTATCACCAGCTGGTGTTATTGTTTGTTTACAGGTAATGGCGTAATGGTATTCGCCACAATGTTGACTTATTGTTCCGCAGTAACCGCTTAGTATAAAGGCTTGCCGAAAATCATCGATTAATAATGGCGATTTTATTTGACCTTTGATCACGCTGTAGTTTGATTTGCGTTCGCGTATCCAATGTAATTGGCTTGATACACTATGAAGCCAGCGCTGCGCATCATTCTTATTATCGAAATATTTGGGGATGTAAATTCCTCTGTGTGCTAAGTGATTTTCTATGGTTACATGCGTGGTACTGCGTGTGATAGCGATGATGAGTTCGTCTAGTTCCTCTGTGCGTTGTACTTCACTAGCGTGCCTATCTTTTTGGATGAGGGCAGCGCTAAATTGTTGAAACAATCTGATGAGATTTTCTCGCCATGGCTGCTCAAAGTCATTGTGCAGTTGTGCCCATAAATCATTTTTATCAAAAGGGCTTGCGTGGATAATGATGATGCCTGCAGCTTGACGAACGTAACAATTGCAATCACCGATTGATCCTTGTTGATCAGTCCCTGTTTTATGGTGGTGTTGCGTCAGATAATGATAACAGACATCAGATGCGCCCAATAATTGATCCGCTTTTTCTGGAGGGGTATCGATACTAATTAAATATGCTCGCAGACGTTGTTGCCATTCACTGGCAATGCGTTTACGCACCGGGTCTTGCCAAAACCCAAGAAATCCTGAGGTCTCTTTATCAATAAACCAGCTGATACTTGCAGGATCTTGAAAGGTTAGTTGCCCATCATCGATATTTGCAGCATGCACAATATGGTTGATGTTGGCTATTTCCATCGATCGAGCATCTTGCTCCAGCATTGATTGAGTTTTTTCCCAATTGTCCATAAAATATCGCAATCGGGTAGTGACTTGTGCTTGTTGAAGTACACTGGTTGGGCTTTGTCTCATCTCTGGGTTCATATTTAGATGATTGTCCCAATCAAAATTGAATGCGTTAGTATTTTGATTTACGATATTTCTCATGCGCTCGTGATGATAAGCTGATCGAGTAGGGGCAATGAATGAGACTGTTTTGGGTGTTGTTCTAGCTGTATCACTGTCAATTGTGGTTGCTTTACTAAAGCGTACAGATGATGCGTCAGCTTTGATGCGTGTCTTTTCGCTCTCTTTTGATGTTGTGGTTCGATGCTTTTTGTTCTGTTTGCGTCGTCTTTTGAGAACGCCTCGCGCACAATCTTGGATAGCCTGCGATAACGACAGCTGACTTTTGAGGCAAAGTTCCAAATAATCATCTGTGTAGGGCGTTAATGATTCAATCGTGCATGCTGTATGAAATTGATTCATTTGATCCGTAAACTGCCCGTGCCAACTGGTGCGTGTTTCTTCGTTGATTAGCGTCAAATAGTCAGCAGATTTGTTATTTTGACTATTGGTATTGGAGAATAGCCATGTGTATGCACTTAGACTCAATGGTGCTTGCTCGTACAGATACATACTGTCAATCATTTTACGAATCAATGACAATCGCACTGTTGCCTCAGGCTCATCCGTAGTGTTTTTGCTTTGTTCAATGACGAAACTATCAACTGACTCATATCGGTTGGTCAAGTACTGCCACATCAGGACGGTTTGCGACAATGTCAGAGATGTTTGTTGTGCGTGATAGTCAACCAGGTGATCGATGATGGTTTGCGTGACATGATTGAACATATCGCTGTCGTGGTGTTCAAATCGGTAGAGTCCTTGTAGGATCGTTTCATGATAGGCGGATATGAACGATGCTAAGTATTGTTTCTGATGCTCAGTACACATGAGGCTTAGTAGTACTGGGAATTGGTGTATCAAAGGGAGGATCACTGGCCAAATTACCTTGCCATCACTGAGTTGAGTGCAATAATACATAAGATCATCAATTGTCCACGGCAATTGATAGGTAATGCGTTTTGATCGAATGATGCATTCAAGCATGAAGCGCTGGTTAATATGGTGATAGCTTATCTGGTAAAGTCGTTTGGTTAATAATGCTGTGCAATAGTTATGCAGCTCCCAAACGGAATCATCGTGCCTATCGAGTCGCGTAGGCTTACCCTGGGCGTGGTTATTTTCAGCTATGCGACACGCTGATTGCCATATGACATCCTCTGGCTTAGGATAGGTCTTGGTGTCATCCTCAAGTTGTTTTTTTTCTTTTGGGGATATCGATGTGTGTTCCGATAATGATTTGCCTTGACTCGCTCTGCTGGGCGTTTGCACAGTGTCTTGAATCGCTTCGTCTTTCGGCTCGGAATCATCCACTGAACCGTCAGATTCTTGGCCAAGTTTATGGTTGATGTTTCCATGATACGTTCGGTTAAATTCAGTTAGTTCGTAATGGATTTTATCCGTGTATCCATTGATGCACCAATAGTTATCGTATCCATCGCCGGTGTGATTGCGCACACCGTATCCAGCAATGATGCAAGCTGATTCTTGGTGGATAAGCAATGTTGTGTGCGTTTCTGTATTTAAAAGATAGCAGCGTATACCATCACGTTGATGTGGCAAGAATAGACTGAGTCCGCGATTGGATACCATCGGATCATGTGATAATTTTGCCCCGTTTTGAAGTGAGTCAGTGACGCTGCTCATAATCATTGTGGGGTCAAAAGAACTGCTTCTTAACATGTTTTTTGATAGTTTAGTGGCGATCAAATACCCTTTGATCAATCCGCCACTATTGATTGGCATATGCAGTAAAGTCGACCGTTGCCGGTCGGCTTGATTGGCGTCGTGTCGCTGTTTTGAATGGGATAGTTTTTTTTGTTTAGCTGTTTTTTTGCCCACGTTGGCGTCACTAGTTATTTTTTAGTAGCCTAACATTTTTTTGCGTTTTTTTCAATGTGGTTCGTTTTGGGCACGCTTGATTCGGGCTTGGCTTTCTAGGTGATCACTTGTGGTTTGGTGACTATTGTCATTCGTCCATGCTGTTTTCCTACAACTTGATACACTACACGATTGCCACGATGGTTTTCTAGATGAACAAGGTTTTTTTATTCTCTGATTTTATTCAGTTTTTAATGGGTTGGATTCTCGTAGAGTTCACTGTGTGTTTGTCTTGCATATCATGGATTAGACCTTCCCAGGATTGTTGCATGATCGTACTAAAATTGCCGATATGGACCGTGTATTCATCGGGTAGTGATATTCGATCTTCTGTGTTTTGAAGATAATCAGTTAAGATACGTTGCATTTGTTTGATCAACGTGTATTCAATAGTTTCTAGATGGGTGCTAAAGGTCTCCTCAATCAGTTCACGATTTGAATACACCAGCGCCACTGCAGCATGTTTCTGTGCATGTGTTATCGTTTTTTGTGCTGCAAATAAGCCTTGAGTATCGGAAGATTTCTTCGGAGATTCGAACTTAATTGCGCGAGATAGGACTAAGCTATATTTGTTGAGCGCATGACAGGTTTTTTGGTATCTTTTTATATATTCACCGACACTTACTTGATTGGTTGTTCTCTGCTCTTCGGGTTCAAAGTGCATGATATCGTCGAAAGCGTGCCGTATTGCTCCCTTGGTGCCAGGTGTGACGGCTTCGATGAGTGAAATAATTTCATCAATTTTGGTTAAAGGTTCATCTTTTAAGGCCATGGCAAATGCAGTGATTGGGTGTTTAACTTGTATGATTCGCGCTAGACACTTTGGCAGGGTGAAGTTTTTTGTCTTGGTAATCTCGGCTATGTGTTTTAATGTGCCATTTGACTTATCTTCAATGATGATCCAATCATTGAGCGTACACCTTGATAGCGTGTGCGCAATCGCGCATTGTTCAATTGGCGTCATTGCCCCTATAAAATCCACATTTTCTGTTATACACAAGCGTAATAGCTGCGGGCTAATTGTCATCAGGCTAATCAGTCGGCTGCACTCGTCTTGATCGTGATTAAACGGATCTTCTTTCAGTAAATACTTGATCTGATTTTGTTGAATATTCTCTGACTCTTTCTCGGTCGGCGAGAGCTTTTCTTTGAGCGCTGAGCGCGCGCTATCAGCGATTATACAACTGTGATAAAGCGTTTGTAGCGTGAATGGCGCTCTGTTTTCAATTTTAAGAAATGTTTTTTTATCAAACTGATTCAGCATTATCATATGTTTTTCGCATGTTGATGCTACAAGTTCATGGTAGACGTCGAGGTCGTCATCGCATACTGTTTGTACATGCAAGAGATTTTTGTCTTGATATTCACTTGCCAGAAAAATTGTCATGATCTTTAGTGTATGCGGTGTGTTTTTTTCAATGGTCTCGATGGCTGATTTATTGAGTTTGCTTAAGCATTGCATGAGTGCTGATTTGTATACATGAGAACAATATCGATCATTCGTTGCGATCAATAACCGTTTGAGTGTGCCAGGAGCGGCCGTCTCCCATTGTATGCATTGAGCTTTATCCATGGTTTTTAATGCGTTTGATAATTGATCGAGGTGGCATCTAAATTCAAGATTTTCAAAGCATGTTATCAGGGTGCCGGCCCCGGCGCCTTGTTCAATATCAAGCCATTCGTCAATGCTCAGGGTCGTCAGGATGTCACACAAATCATTAATCAATGGATCTGGCATTAACCATCCTTCACTGGCAATGAATTTAATTGTGCCGCTTTGGTTTTTTTCGCATTGTAATAATTCATATTTATCGACTTTATCTTGCGTCGTATGTTGTGTTGCAATGGTTTGATGATGATGCTGTGTTAGCTTATTGGATTTGGCCTTTTTCCAACGCGGCGTTTCAATTGTTGCTG
>DCKN01000017.1:2978-6224 GCA_002320385.1 Proteobacteria bacterium UBA1673 | reverse complement strand
CTTTTATCATTTCTCCTCGACCATTCGATTGCCTTGGTAATGTGGCTGTGATGTCTCCTGTGATGCTACTTGCTTTTGATATAATTGATGTGTGGCGGGCAGGTAAAGTTTTCTATTCTTTGTGGCATTTGAGTCGCTGATCAACTTCGGTATTTTGCAAACTGTGTGTTGTAGATGGTCTGCTTGGTAATGCGGACAATACATATCAATGCCGGTTGCGTAAAATAACGAAAATAACATTGTTGAGTAAATAGCCTCCTTGAAGCATTCTCATCAATCCTACTTCGCCGTCAGTGGTAAGCCCGATTAGGCCTACTGTGCCAGATAATTAATAGTCTGCTTAAGCCTTAGATCTTAAAAAATAAGTTCATCGCACTTTTTGTGATCGAATATAAATCTCGTTTGTGCCGGTCAAATAAGTTGGCTTCAAGCGCTTTACTGTCATAACAGCGTGTCACCGGTGGATTCATAAACTGTGACTTAGACCTATCAATAGTGATTTTTCTTTGGACGATATCTCTTCAAAGCGATACTTTGGTGCTACACTGATGATGCCTCAGTTAACCACTGTGGCTGAAAAAAATTCAATGTTTTTCTCACCAGGACTTGATTAAAGAGATATGCAACCTTATTTATTGTAGTATGAACAACCGAAGCAAAAAATTCATGTTGACTGACCAGTTCAGACAACGCCATCCAAACCGAAGAATGACGATTCTGCAGCGCACGAGCCTATTTTTAATTGTCTTATTTGTGCTGGTCGGCTCTTTGTGTTTCTTTTTGTATGCTTCGAAACTTCAATCAGTCAATATTTGGTTACCATTCTCTGAAGCGATCAGATGGCCTCAGATTTCATGGTCTCAAGCAACAGAATTAAAGATCTCTGATCGTTTCTCAAAACCTAAAGCATTACATATTATTCGCAGTGATCTCTACAAGAGCTCCGACACGTCAACGTTTTATCTCACATGTGACTGTGTGCCGCAAATCAAAAAGAAAGCTATTATTCCCTTTCTTAATCAGTATAAGATAGGTTTGTCTGAGCGTAAGATTATTTTGGATGACCAGTCGTGTAATGAGCTGTTAATTGGCCCAATAACGCAATACAGTGACTTACTGCGCGTTCAATCTTTTTTAAAACAATTCGACTACGCGACGACAACGACAACAAGGAGCTAAGATGTATCAAGCTGAACAAAGATCCCCTATTCGATCAACAACAATTTTATCAATTCGTCGGGGTAATCAAGTGGCTATGGGTGGCGACGGCCAGGTGTCATTTGGTCATACGGTTATGAAAAACAATGCGAATAAAGTCAGGCAGATTTTTAAAGATCAAGTAATCGTTGGGTTTGCAGGCGCGACAGCAGATGCATTTACACTTTTTGATCGATTTGAGAAAAAATTAGAAGCTTATCAAGGTAACTTATTACGATCCTCGATTGAGCTTGCTAAGGATTGGCGAACCGATAAAGTGTTACGTCGACTTGAAGCGCTGTTAGCAGTCGCTGACAGTAAATCCTCTTTAATTATCAGCGGCACAGGTGATGTGATTGAACCTGAAGGCGATATTATGGCTATTGGCTCTGGAGGGGATTATGCGAAATCTGCAGCAACAGCCCTCGTTAAACATACAGATCTTAGTGCAAGGAAAATTGTCGAGGCAGGACTCGCAATTGCGGCAGATATCTGTGTATATACCAATCATACATTTAGTATTCTAACGCTCAAAGCAGAAGCAAAGGAGTCATAATGGTAGAGGCCACGACTACGGTAAAAACTTACAATGATTTATACCCTGAAGATATTGTCAAGCGTCTGGATCAGTTTATCATCGGTCAGCGTGATGCTAAGAAAGCTGTTGCTATTGCGATTCGTAATCGCTGGCGACGCTTACGCACAGGGGATCTTCAGCATGAAATACATCCGAAAAATATTTTGATGATTGGCCCGACAGGTGTTGGTAAAACAGAGATTGCTAGACGAATAGCACATATTATCAATGCGCCCTTCATAAAAATAGAAGCTACCAAGTTTACTGAAGTTGGCTATGTTGGTCGTGATGTTGATTCAATTATTCGAGACTTGGTTACTGTTGCTATTGATAAACATAAGGAAGAGGCACTGTCAGAAGCTACGGAGCAGGCAAAATGCAACGTAGAAGATATAATCATTGACGCCCTGATTAAATTAGAAAACGACTCGCGTGACAAAGAAGTGACTATCAAGCAAGATTCCGATGACCAAAATAGTGCCTCAGCAAAAAATAAGGATTGGTATCGTCAGCAATATCGTGACGGGTTCTATGACGAAACACTCATTCCAATAGAAACAAAGTCAAGTATCGGTCTCGAAATCATGACTCCAGTCGGTATGGAGGATATCTCCAGTCAACTGAATAATTGGTTACAAACAATTCCAAGTGATAAAAACAAGTCAACCTTGATGAAAGTCGCGGATGCTAAAAAATCCCTACTTCAGGAGGAGGCGCATGCACTGATTAACGAGGAACAGATTAAATCGCTCGCAATTGAAAGTGTTGAGCAAAGTGGTATTGTTTTTCTTGATGAAATTGATAAAGTTGTCAAAAGCACGGCCACTCACAGCGAAGTCTCGCGTGAAGGCGTTCAGCGTGATCTATTACCACTGATTGAAGGGACGACCGTTCAAACAAAATATGGTGGGGTCAATACCGATCATATTTTATTCATTGCCTCAGGTGCTTTCATGGGCGTTCAGCCGAGTGATATGGCATCCGAATTGCAAGGAAGGCTTCCCATTCGAGTGAACTTAAGTCCTTTAACGGAGAAAGACTTTTTCTATATTCTGAGTCGTACCAGAAATGCCTTGACACAACAATATACAGCTTTGATGCTCACAGAAGGTGTTGATTTACAATTTACCGATGGCGGCGTGCAAACCATTGCATCAATCGCCTTCAAACTCAATGAGCATAGCGATAATATTGGCGCTAGACGTTTACATGCAGTTATGGAAAAATGCTTAGAGTCAATATCTTATGACGCCCACCACCATAAAGGGAAAACGGTTGTTGTTGATAAGCGCTATGTTAAGAAACATCTGCCGTTGCATTTCGATGAAGCAGAAAATTTAGAAAAATGGATTCTTTAACTTAGATAAACCCATGCGGTGATGTGCTAATAATTCTCTATCGTGCTTGCCTTTTACCTTTTTTTTTGTTACCATCTCTTCTGCGGGGTAGAGCAGTCTGGCAGCTCGTCGGGC
>DCKN01000017.1:0-2630 GCA_002320385.1 Proteobacteria bacterium UBA1673 | reverse complement strand
TAGGTTCAAATCCTACCCCCGCAATAGAAAAGGGAGCCTGCTGGCTCTTTTTTTACAATGAGGTTTGGGTAATGAGAGTTTTTGAAGACATGAAAAAGCACATTGAGTGCAGCGTAGAGGCATGTGATGCTAGCCTGTATGGTTGCGAGATGGTGCCTGGCACTCACAACAACACCCTCAGGATTTTTATCGATAGCGAACAACCTGTAACTGATCAACTCTGTCAAGAAGTTGGGCAACATCTAATGACTGCCTCCGCAGTAAGCTTTCCTGCACTGCTTAATTACACCTTAGAAATATCTTCACCGGGCCTGGATAGGAAACTATTTACACTCCAACAGTGCGCACAAAGTATCAGCAAAAAAGTCAAGTTTAAAACGAAGTCATCGATTGACGGGCAAAGAAATTTTACCGGCACGATTGTCAGCGTTGTCGATGATATACTGCAAATAGAAATTGAAACCAAAACACTTAACCTTAACTGGGAAAATATCGACAAAATCCGTGTTATCTATGAAATGGGACCAAAATCATGAGTAAAGAAATAAAAACTTTTCTGGATTATTTAACTAGTCAAACCGGTCTGAGCGCCGAAAGCATGGCAGGAGAGATCGAGTCAGCTCTTGAACAAGTAGTTGTTAAAAGTAAAAAATATCCTGAAGAGGCACAAATCAAGGTCCACATTGAGCCATCAAGCGGCGATCTTGAAATCTTCAGAGTGTATAATATTGTCGATACCGAGGTCATGAATCCTGACTTTGAGATCAGCATTGAAGAAGCAGAACGTATTCAGTTGGAAGCGGGCATGCAACCCGACGCAAAATCTGGCCAATCAATCTATCAAGCGCTCGATATTGACCTTGGTCGTATTGCCGCCACACAAGCGAAGCAACTATTTAAAAAGATCATTCATGATGGACAGATACGTAAGCAAAAAGGCATCTACCAAGACAAAATTGGCTCTATAGTTGTCGGCTCAGTCAAGAAAGTTACGCGTGATTACCTTATTGTAGAAATCAGTGAGCAAGTTGACGGTATTCTTTATCGCTCAGATATGATCCCTCGTGAAAACCACCGTATTGATGACAAAATCAAAGTTGAAATTGCTAGCACTGACCCTGAGTACAGAAATGCTACTGTTCAGCTCTCGAGAACTTCTGGTAACTTTCTCCGACAGTTATTCATCAGTGAGGTTCCAGAAATCCATGAAGGGAGTATTGAGATCAAAGCTGTTGCGAGAGATCCAGGCTCTCGTGCTAAAGTTGCGGTCAAAAGCAATGACAGGCGTGTTGACCCAATCGGCGCATGTATCGGCATCAAAGGCACACGCGTCCAGGCGGTCTCTAATGAACTTAACGGCGAACGTATTGATATCATTTTGTGGGATGATAGCCCTGCAAAAATGGTCATTGCATCACTGTCTCCTGGCGAGGTACATGCGATTTCTGTTGATGAATCTAACAATAGCATGGAAATTAATGTAGCCCCAGAGCAACTTGCCCAAGTGATTGGCAGAAACGGTCAAAACATCCGTCTAGCAAGTCAACTGACCGGCTGGGTTCTTAATCTGAATAAGACAGATGTGGACCACTCAGCTTCTCCTCTTGATCAACTGATTAATGACCTCGGTGTTGACAGTGAAATAGCGGAAATTCTTATCCGTGAAGGCCTCGATTCAACCAAACGCATCACTGAATCTGGTGTAGCCAATCTGTCGAATATTGATGAATTCGATGAAGAGATTGCCGAAGCGATCTTTGACCAAGCAAAGTCATGTCAACTCGAGCTAACCCTATCACAAAATGAAGAGATCAATGAAAATAGCGACTTAGCTCTTGCAGGTTTTGAGTCATTGACAGCTGATCAAGCTGCACAGCTGAAACAGTCTGGGATTATTACACAAGACGATCTAGCCGAGCTTGCTGTTGATGAACTTACTGAAATTATATCTATTTCCGACGAATCAGCGGGTGCAATCATTATTGCTGCCCGAAAGCCATGGTTTGCTGACTCAAATAATCAAGGAGAGTAGTTGCTAATATGAATGCAATAACCGTTGAAGCACTCGCTAAGAAAGCTGGCATCGCAGTCGATGATTTGTTGAAAAAGATCTCAGAGGCAGGTCTCCCTATGTCATCGAAAAATGACACACTTGATCTTGATCAACAACAGAAAGTATTGACGCATATCCGATCAACCAAGAAGAAGATCGGCCTTAAGCTTAAACCTATTAGCCTTAAAGCCAAATCGCAAAAAACTGCAGAGATCGTCACCGAACCCATCACTGAGCTTCACAAAAGAAATCTAGATCAAAAGCCACCAGCTCAAAAAACAAGCTCTCACAACCAGCATCAACGTGATAAAGTAGCCAAACAATCTCGGGAACCCAGTACGTCAACCGCAACCCCTAAGCCGTTATCTGTTGAGGAGGTTCTTGCGACACGAACTAAATCCGCGAAGAAGTCAGCTAACCAGAACACTGAGCCAGCCGTACCGTCTAAGCAAGAATCAACGCCTTCTGATACCGTCAAGCCTGTTTCACTTAATGAAACCATGAGCGTTGAGGAGCTTGCAGAAAAAATCGGAAAATCGACGACCGATATCATAAAACTTTTCTTTGATCTCGGTGA
>DCKN01000093.1 GCA_002320385.1 Proteobacteria bacterium UBA1673 | reverse complement strand
GAGATCGACACCATTGAACTGATGAAAATCTGGTAACACGCAAGTCCCTCGGCATAATATGCATCTCGATCGGCAATCGTTGACAAATGTTTTGGCACGAAGACCCCTTTTGCACCCTCTGGAACAATCACGGCATTTTTAAGCTGTTGTGCATGCATCAATCCGAGCACTTCTGTCCGGTAATCTTCAAGTCGACTGGACCATCGAATACCGCCTCTAGAAATTAAACTCATGCGAAGATGTGTCCCAACCACCCGATGAGAAAACACAAAAGTTTCGATAGCAGGCACTGGTGCAGGCATATCAGGCAACAATGACGGGTTAATCTTCAGTACAAGCGCTTGTGCGTCAACATCATAAAAATTGGTTCTGACGATAGCCATCACTGTGTCAAGCATTCTTCTAAAAACTCTGTCCTCATTGATACTTGACAGCGATTCAAGCGATGCATAGATTTTCTCTTTCAGTGCCACATCATGTCGATGCTGTATCGATGGATCAAAACGAATACCAAATAATTGTATGATCGACTCAGACAACCCAGGATATGCTGTTATCGTCTGCATCATGTATTCAGTACTCAGAGCAAAATTAGTCTGTTTGGCATAATAAATCATCGCACGGACAAGCAGCACGGAATGATAACTTATATCTGTCGTTGTTATCAGACGATTTACAACGTCATTATGGGCCCTATCGTTATAAACATCTCGGACGCAAGCAATCATCTCATGGACACGATTCTCAGCTAAGGAAACTTGGTCCGATAACGCATTAACCACGAGATCAGTAATCGTATAAAAATCATTTTCGCTATCGGACTTCTCAATCCGAACACTATGCTCTCGCAGAACAGACAGATGCATATTTTCGAGACAAGGCAGAATTTTTGACAAATTAATTTCAGCATTTGCCTGGTAAATTTTGATTGACCACTGCTGACCAGCATCACCAGTGATTGGATCAATGTGTAAAAGCATCATTGATTCGCCGTTCACACTGTTAGCCAACTGCTCGAGATAATAAATATCATTGACAACCTCAGCACCCGAATACTTACTTCGATATCGAGCAGATAGTGACTCACGGTACTTTACAAGTGATGAGTAATCAATACCAAACGTTTTAGATCGATAGGCCAACACAACCCCATCCCACCATGGCGCAGCAATCACCTTCAATTTTTGTTCAATCATTTGGGCTGTTTTCGATGTTATGTGAACTTGATCATTTGCCAAAACCGTAAAATAAATACTAACCAGCGATATGTCAGTAAAATTGACGATCCAATCGATCTCTTCAGTCATAAAGTGCTGACTGATAAAACTTTTGATTTTCCTGAGCACATATGAATTATAGCCGTCCTTGGGCATCAAGAGGATCAACGTGTAAAAAATCCCCAATCGATCTCGACGAATGACAACCCTAGTCTCATTGATACCACGAACCGCAAGCTGTTGTAATCCAGCATTTTTTAACTCGAGTGTCGTACATTGGAATAACTCATCAGTTGGAATATTTTTCAAAATGTGAGCAAGCGACTTGGCTGAATACCGTGACTTTAAGTTGGAATGATCAATCACATCAGTAATTTTACGACGGATCCATGGAATTTTACTTGGATCTGCATCATAGGCTTCACTACTCAAAAGCCCAACAAATCGTACCTCACCTAAATAATGTCCATTAGAGTCAAACATCCGCAATACCAAAAGATCAGCGTAGGCATCACGATGAATGTGACAGCGCGAATGGGACTTAGAAATGTAAAATAGTTTCGAACTAAATGCATCAGTGCTAGTTGGCCTTTGGGGCAACTCCAGAGTTTTATCGACACGAGTCAATCCACGATTATGTTGACATATACCCAAGGCGGTCTTTTGATCAAGAACCAGCTCTATTCGCGCATCGGGATGCGATTTTACAGAATAGGTTTCTGCACCAAAAAATGTAAAATAGTCATGTAACCAGTCTGTGTAAGCATGTATTTCAGCCAGAAGCGCTTCTTGCGATTTACTCGCAACCGAATCCCACGTACCAACTGCGTCGGTCAACAGCGTCTGCATTTTGCGCCAGTCATCTACAGCAGCATTCACATCATTAAGAACGCGATAAAGATTTTTTTCCAATACCGCTCTATCTTCTGAGCTAACATAACTCAACTCAAATATGACAACACATTCTTTGTCCATTTGACCCGAGCGCGACAAATTTGACTGTAAATACCCCTTGGCATCTCGTGACAACGCTAACTCAGCGATATTATAGAAAGTCATAATTTGGATCGTCAACTGAGAAACTGTTATTCGAACGCTGTCAACAACAAAAGGCAAATCAGGCATACAGACCACGAGCAACGTTGATTTTGCTTGACGAACATCATAAAGATTGATGTTTGCCAGCTGAGTACGATGCTGCATCGTGAGCCAACATGACGCAATCATCGTTTCAAGATCAACGTCATGGTCAGATGAGTGAAAAAAACCCTGCTTCTCATTAAATGCGGAATACAACATTTGAGCAATCATGCTAAATTGGGCAGAATTGTGAATTTGATGCTTTGCGATGATGGCATCTATCAATGCTAATAGTCGAT
>DCKN01000009.1 GCA_002320385.1 Proteobacteria bacterium UBA1673 | reverse complement strand
TTCACTCCCATCTGTACAATTGGTGTTGTTGCCATGAAAATCACTAGTAATACGAGCATTACATCGAGGTATGGCACGATGTTAACATTGCTAAATACTGCTTTTCTCTTAGCCATAAACCGCCTTGTTCCTATGAGGAGCCATGATTACGAACCAATACCATAAACTCTTCTTGGAAGAGTTGATAATGACAGACCATATCCTCTAACCAAAGCATTAGTCGATTGTATGCCATTGTTGCAGGTATCGCCACAATAAGACCGAGTGCTGTCATTCCTAACGCCTCAGAAATTCCAGGAGCCACCGCGCTTAGCGCAGTGGTGTTTGTCTGTGCAGACACCAACCCCTGAAATGTGTGCATAACTCCGAATACCGTCCCTAAAAGGCCTACATAAGGACTAATGCTGGCTATTGTGGCTAGCCAAGTTAGACGATTATAATGACGCATTTCCCACTTTTTTTGGGCAATCTCCATGACTGATTTGCATTGGATTAATCGCTCTGAAAAAGCTTGATTCCTACCCTCATCGCTTTCAAATAACGTTTTATAGCCCGCTGAAAATATCTCCTCGACAGGATCTTTTGAAAATTTCTTTTGCAGAGAATCATAATAATTCTGCAAGTCAAGTCCGGACCAAAATGCCTTGTCAAACTGCTCACGCTTTTTATCTATCATACTTAAATAACGAAATTGGTTAATCATGATTGCCCAAGAGAATAGAGACATAATTAATAATATGATACCCAAGACTTTTACTGTCAGTGGCATATGCCAAATAATACTTATCCAGTCCATTCCATTTCCTCCGCCAGACTCATTGCTAAAGCCTCTGGTAATTTAGAAGGCCGCATATTGAGATCCACAAACACACAGTCGACCGTTGCGTCAATAAAATGACCTTGCCCACATAAAGAGATGATGGACTGACGCCATCGTGACCTCACAGCGCTTATGCACTCAACTTGGCTGATAACATCACCCAAATCCCCAAGCCTCATTGGCTTCATATACTTAATGTTAACATTATGTACCACAAAAAAGCCATCATTGAGATACAACTCCTGCAAATTTAGATGATGTTTTTCGCAAACTGCTCTGAGAATTTGACTACGGGCACTCTCAAGAAAGTTGAGATATTTAGCATGGTAGACCACACCTGTACAGTCGGTATGCTCAATATCAATGGTGACACGATTATGATACTTACTCGGCATACATCATCTCTTCAAGCACATAGGGTAGAACGCCTTGACTACGGTAGTATAGGCACTCTTGAGACGTATCCAACCTGGCCTGCAAGGCAATTTCTTTTCGATCGCCTAGCTTACTCGTGACCACTAAGGTACACTTGCCGTTATTTTTTTCTAACGCATTAAGGTTGATGATATCAATTTTTTCTTCGCCTGTAAGCGCTAGCTCCTCAAGTTTTTGTTCAATTAGCTGGCATGGCAAAATACCCATGCCGATTAGATTACTTCTGTGAATTCGCTCAAAACTTTCTGCGATAACAGCCTTAACCCCAAGCATCATTGTCCCTTTTGCAGCCCAGTCTCGGGATGACCCGGTCCCATATTCTTTTCCAGCGAAAACAACCAGTGAGGTCTTGGACTCTTGATAGCGCTCGGATGCCTCAAATATTGATACAATTTCACCGGATGGCCAATGGGTTGTATAGCCACCAAGCAAGTTTTCAACACATTGATTTTTTAACTTAATATTTGCAAAAGTCCCACGAACCATCACATGGTGATTGCCACGTCTCGAGCCATACGAATTAAAATCACGTCGGTGAACTTGCTTCGATGTTAAATATCGCCCAGCAGCGCTTGTCGCTGGGATAAATCCAGCTGGCGATATATGATCCGTGGTGATTGAGTTGCCTAAAAGCACTAAAATACGTGCCTCTTTAATATCCAATCCTGAGGCTTCTTTGTCTTGATTAAAAAAGTTTGGTTTCTGAATATACGTTGAACCACTTTGCCAGCAATAAGTTTCTGAGTCAGCCACCTCGAGCTTCTCCCATTCTGATGACCCGACAAAAAGATCTTTATACGCGTGGTTGAATAACTCCGACGATATCTTTGCTTGAAGATCTGATACAAGAGATGATTCTGGCCAGAGATCTTTTAGAAAAACTTTTCTACCGCTTTGATCGATAAATAAAGGATCTCTGTCCAAGTTAATTTTGGTTGTTCCTGCTATCGCGTAAGCAATAACTAATGGAGGAGATGCCAACCAATTCATTGACACTTCGGGATGAATACGCCCCTCAAAATTACGATTACCAGATAATACTGCTGAAACACTGAGACCATTATCTCGAATTGCCTGGCTAATTTCAGACTTTAGCGGCCCTGAATTACCAATACAAGTTGTACAACCAAACCCCACTAGGAAAAAACCCAAATTTTCAAGGTGCTCCATAAGACCAAGCTGTTGCAAATAGGCAACCACAACTTTTGATCCTGGCGCAAATGAAGCTTTTACCCACGGACAAATCTGTAGTCCAAGCTCACTGGCTTTTTTAGCAAGTAGTGCAGCTGTGATCAATACCGAAGGGTTTGACGTATTCGTACAACTAGTGATAGCTGCAATCACAACATCACCATGTGATAGCTGATAATCCTCGCCCTGGATTGCGACGGGTGAACGAGACTCTCTACTACTGTTATGAGAAAGTATTGCCTTTTCAGATGCTAACCCCAAAGCACCGATCAGTACTTTATCTTGGGGCCGCTTTGGGCCGGCAACACAAGGACTGATTGTTGAGAGATCAACCTTTAAATGACTCGAATACGCGTTTGGCGCCATTTGTGCATTGTGCCATAAACCCTGCGTCATACAATATTTTGCAACAAGATCAACTTGCTCATTGGTTCTCCCGGTGATACGCAAATAACTCAGAGTTTCTTGATCAACTGGAAAAAATGCGCATGTCGATCCAAATTCAGGTGACATATTCGATATCGTGGCTCGTTCAGATAAAGTCAGAGATGAAACTCCCTCTCCATAAAACTCAACAAACTTTCCAACAACGCCATGGTCTCGCAGCAAGTCAGTGAGCGTCAAGACAAGATCAGTTGCTGTTGCTGGAACTGCCAACTTCCCTGTGAGACAGACGCCGACTACTTCAGGGATTACCAAGTCTAATGATTGCCCCAACATAGCAGCTTCAGCTTCGATACCGCCCACGCCCCACCCGAGTATACCAAGCGCGTTTATCATTGTTGTGTGGCTATCTGTTCCAACTAGCGTATCAGGGTATGCCAGAAAGTCTGGCTCTTTTTTGACTATCTTGACAACTTGTGCCAGATACTCAAGATTGACCTGATGACAAATCCCATTTCCTGGTGGCACGACTCGAAAATTTTCAAATGCTTTCTGCCCCCATTTCAAAAACTGATAGCGCTCTCTATTTTTTTGCATTTCCACATGAATATTCTTATCAAGCGCGTCTTTTTGACCATAACTTTCAACGCTGATTGAATGATCTATTACTAGATCAACATCGCATCTAGGATTGATTTTACTGGCACTTCCACCACGGTCTACAATTGCGTCACGCATGGCTGCGAGATCAACGATTGCTGGCACACCTGTAAAGTCTTGCATCAGCACTCTGGCCGGCTGGTATGGCACTGTCGATACACCTGCGTGTGCTTTCCAGTTGAGTAGTTTTTGCAATATATGCTCGCTCTCGCCAGCATTTCTTGCCACATTCTCGAGTAAGATTTTGATCACAACCGGAAGAACGTTATTTTCTCCTGAAAGTCGTTCAATTTCTTTAAGACATACGTAGTTGTAGCTTTGGCTTCCCAAAGAAAAGGTTTTCACAAACTGATCATGTTCCTTTGATTTATTGGACATGATTAATAATTCCGTTAATGAAGATGCGTATCATCATAATTCGTTTTTTAGCTGCTGTCTACTGCTCTAAATCGTTACCTTTGGGAATGATTTTTTGTGTTGCGCGGCATACTTAAAATTCAAAAAGGTATATCGTCATGCTCAGTTTGATCTACTGTAGGCGCTGCTGACTGCGACGGCTGTGATTGAGATTGTGGCGCTTGGTCAAAACTAGGCGTTCCTTCAAGATCGATTTCACCTTTTTTGTCAAGCATCTGCATATCTTCCGCAATGATCTCGGTCGTATAACGGTCTTGTCCTGATTGGTCTTGCCATTTGCGCGTCCTGATGTTGCCTTTAATGTAAAGCTTACTTCCCTTGCGGACGTATTGGCCAACAATTTCTGCCAGCTTGTTATAAAAGACGATACGATGCCACTCCGTTCTTTCCTGCATCTCGCCAGACTGCTTGTCTTTCCAACTTTCGCTGGTTGCAATACTTAAGTTGGTCACCGCAGATCCTGATGGGGTGTAGCGCACTTCAGGCTCAACGCCAACGTTGCCCATAATAATAACCATGTTGATACCGCGTTTTGCCATGATAACCTCTTGTAGTGTTAGATTTGATGCTAGCGTAACATATTTTTTTAGAAAACCCCATACTGTGCTCGTTGATATCTATGACATTTTTAGTATTTCAGAAAGACCAAAGTTCCATCTCATTATCAGATCCCCACAATCATTGACATGTCATAATGTAACATGTATAATGACGCTCGATCTTTTAGCTGCTCGATGCTATAATCAATATTCAAGAATTGGAGCACATGATGACTGAAAAAACTAAAATTAAGCCTCTATCAAAAAAAGCTAGCGGCCAGGGCACTAGCAAGAATATCCCTAGCGGCGGCTCTCTCTTCAAAAATCTGCATGAATCAACAACCTCAACTGCCCTCGGACGGATAGCTAAGCCTATTACAGATATTCTCAATGCTTTAAAGAACCGCGTAACTGGGGCGCTGAATGTCCTTGCTCCTATTTTTACCATTCAAAATATTCTGATGTTCCTTGCAGGTGTTGCAATCGCTCATTTCATTATCCGATCAGTTATACAAACCATGCTATATATTAATATTATATTGATTGCTCATCGTGTAATGCACCCAAAGTCATCATCAAATCAGCATTTTCTCGGTAAGCCAGTTATGCGAAAAAGTGCTCTTATTGCAGCGCTATCCGGCCTTGTGTTAGATTTTGCGATTCCTGTGAACTCTGTATTAACTTTTGTTCTTTTTGCCCCACTGGTGGCTATCATTGCGCTTGACCTAGTGAATGATTGCATTCGCCATCAACATGGAGAAACAGTGGCTCGTACTTGGATCCCTTACTCTTTAAACCGAGCATGGGGAAATATCTGCACAGACTGGGACTACTTATTAGTAACAGCACCCTACTTCCATCGCACAGTGTTAGGGGGACTTAGCTTACTAGCTTGTTGCTCTCTACTATACACTAGCCCGGCGTTTCAAACAGTCTACGCCCTAGTGGGAAATCAATATTTACCATTGATGTTGTCAACGCTTAGTACGATTGGCGGCATCAGCTTACTGCAAGCATCAAAAGATGCGATCGCAAGTTTTGCCAAAGAGAAAACCCAAACTGTGATCCAATCTGTTCAACTAAACCCATTGCTCCCAGTCCAGTTATACACCTGGGCTTGCAATATGGTAAGCACGGCCGACCGAACTATAGACCCTACTCAGAATGCCGCAACAAATGGACATATGCCAAGATGATAACACCGTCATTTGTTGCGCAAAACGCTTGACAATTTTTGTATTCAGCGCCATAATCCGCTGCTGAAATTAGATTGCTTTTAACAACAGGGCTAGCTTATGACTTATGTAGTGACCGAACAATGCATACGCTGCAAGTACACGGACTGTGTTGATGTCTGCCCTGTCGACTGCTTCCATGAAGGGCCTAATTTTTTAGTGATTAACCCCAATGAATGTATTGATTGCAATCTTTGTGTGGATGAATGTCCTGTCAAAGCAATTTATGCTGAAGATGACTTGCCTGAGGACCAGAAGGACTTTCTTGAGATCAATCGTGTTTATGCTGAAAAGTGGCCAATGATTGATTCTGTAAAACCCGCCCCAACCAACGCTGACGAGTGGGCTGGCGTAGCAAACAAGCGACAATATCTGGCAACTGAGTAACCAACCACCCAAATGGTCAATATCATAAACACCTACTGTTTGCGCCGTGAAAGCATGGACTAGCAAAATGATACTTATCATTTGGTGATTGAGGTAAGACGGTGGATTGTTATATCAATGATAGGTGACTGTTTTGATACCCAGCTGATGATTGTTTCTGGTGGTGCATCTTATTTGCTATTAGTCAACCCAATGGTCATGTTTGATGTGATGGCAGGGATACTTAGGGTCTATTGGATAGCGTCGCTGCGCTGTCAAGACTCTGCTTGACCTCTAATAAGATATTCTTGGGCTCAGCGCTGGCATCTCGTACGGGCAATAGCGATGGCTCGCGGTCTGATCTAACCTCAATAGCGCCAAAATACCCTTGTGAATATAAGCTTTCTATCCAGCTGGCAATTGATGGTGTCATGGTATCTGTGAGTACGACAAACACTTTGTGTCTGTGATCGATGCAATGCTGGGTGGAAATGATCTTTGATACTTCGGTTACTGAATCGCCCGGAATTAATAAAAGTGCTTTAGGGTTTTGCAAAAAGTCATCTATTTTAGCATTATAGTTACTGTGGTGAATGACGGGATCATCTTTTTGGCTTGGCTCTTCTCTCCAGTAGTGGCTAATATCAATTGTTGCGTTGGGCAGGTGTGTTGATACAGCTAGTTGAGCTGATTGTGTGATAGGATCAATGTTGCTATCTAGATTGAGCGGTTTACTGTGGTACCCTGTTTTACCCAGCCGCATAGCGCTGAAAATTGAAGAGTCTTTCAAGATTTCCCATTGTCCTGTTCGAGGGCTGTTGACGATGGATACTTTTTGGGCATCATTAAAGACTGAGTTTTCAGTCATTATTTGAACCACCTTCTCAGCGTAATCCGGCTTGAGTAAAAGCCAACTATCAATCAAAGCGCTATCATCAGCGACATCTTTTCTGGCATCGCCGCTCAGCATCCAAATCACTTCTTTTGTGTATGGTGATGTGGTGCGTTCTCGATCAGTCGCATGGCCTGATAATTTGTAGCCTGGGGTTATAACGCCAGGCAGGGGGACCATATTTCTTAGATGGTGGCTATCTGAGATTGGAAGGCTGTGCTCGGGAAGATACCACTTATTGACGGGCAGCAGCTCCCATCCTGCCACCAATTGATGTCCTGACCAAATGATTTCGACATTGGACGGCAGGTCATTGAGTGTACGTATTGCTTTGGCTCCGTGATCGGAAACAAAGATTAACTTATACTGATTGTGAGGATCATCAGATGCTTTATTTATGATTAAGTCAAGGTCACCGGGCTCACAGATAGCTGTTTCAACTTGCGTGGATGCAAGTTCTGCATGGTGATGCTGGTAAGCATTCTGAATCGTGGTCAAATTGAGCCAGTCGCCACCATTTTTTGTCCATGAGCTACTGATGAATGAGATGATGAAAATCGATATCATGGCCTGTCCTTACCCCTGGTTCAGCGCGTGTTCTTTGATCTGGTTATCTGTTATAGCTTTTGCTTGCCTGATTGTCAACATCTTCTAAGTTTTGCTTATTTTTTCTGATGTTTGCGCTTGCTTTGAGCAGTTTATTGAGTCTTTTTTCTTCTTATCAAGCTTACAACTGGCTTTGTATCGAATAAACAGTGTCTGGCATTTAATGTGATGATGAAACCGCAGTTAAGACCACCGCTTGTTAACTGTTTATATATGCGCATTGAGAAGGCCGTTTGATTGATTAATGGACAACTCGATCGAGCGGAGCTCACTAAGATAAGTGTTGCCAGCATGCAATTATCTTGTGACTTGCAAAGACGCACGCCCGGAGAGATTCGAACTCCCGACCACCTGGTTCGAAGCCAGATACTCTATCCAACTGAGCTACGGGCGCAACTGAACGTATTGTGCCACAAGTCATGCTTTTATGCCAGTTTAATCGGTGATTATTCAAGATAATCGCTTTGGATGCTTCAAAGGATTGTATCATCTTTCCATGCAAGGCTTCTCCATTGATTACTATCAGCGATCATCTGCTTGTCTTTTTCTGCATCATGCAGTTTTGATTTCTCACGTATTGTTTACAATCATTCATATGATCATGCTGTATGGTCTTGTTGATGGTAAGATCTATCGTTGATGCGCAACTAATACACCCCAAAAACAAATGCCCACATCTATTTGCGGGCATCTGTTTTTTAAAAATGACTATCTATATGATCAACCGATAGCAATGACATGCCCTCCTATGAGCAATAGGACAACTGCAATGATAAAATAGAGCCCTATAACGACATGCAAATGCTTGGATGCTGCAAAAGCCTTTAAATGGCTACCCCACAACGGTGTAAACCATAGACGGTATACCCCAATTAACGTTGTCAAACCACCCAAGATGGTTGCTAACGTATTCATTGGCGCACCTGTCATCAATGGCGCAAAATGGAATAATACCACTGTACCAATGATTAAAGGTATCAACCCAGCAAAGAATGCTACACCGTGATCGCCTTCTACATGTTTAGCTATTAATTTAATTTCATTTGGTGACTTGAGAAATTTTAAAGCTAAAACAAGTAATATGAACCCATAAATGAGTACTACGACACTTGCATTTAACATAATGTACCTCTTACTGTTAGTTTTACTTAGAATGATGAATAACTATCATCGTTCCCCTTTTTACGAGTATTTCCCATACGCTCTCCTTATTTTGCCTCTACTACTATATATAGACCATAATTTTAATTTTTTCCCTTTTTTCATACATTTATATCGAATTGTTGACCAAAAATACGCAATTATTAAATATAAACGCTATTGTTACTCATCGAATTAATCCGTAAAACTTATTATGGTGACTGATGTTGGCATAAGCGGTCAAATTTTAATGGATACATGCCGTGTTTCGTCAGCGGCACATGAAAATATGGACATATGGTTGTGCTTCATAAGAAGTTTTGTTATTTTGGAGAGCTAAATTTACAATACAGGGATTATCACTTGATGGAACTCTTCGGCCGTACCCATACTCCAGACGCTAAACGTGCCGTGATCGATCTTGTCGCCGTTGAACCAGGCAAATTGGATCAGATTTCTGGACTCAACAGTGCCCAAAAAACCTGGATGACTGCACATAATTTTGTCGGCAATATCGGCCAAGTTTGCAAAATTCCGCAAGATGATGGCTCCCTTGCCATGGTGTTGTTTGGATGGCATACACATGCAGATATTTGGGATTTCGCTGCTGTTATACAACAGCTTCCAGAAGCGCAATATCGAATAGACCAAACCAGCATAACGCAGGATGATCTTAAAAAGTTTGCAAGGGTCTGGGGACTTTTCTGCTATCGATTTTCACGATATAAACCCAGTAAGAATCCTCACCCAGTTCTCCTCATTGACCAACTATCTAAAAAGACGCAGTTTGAGCTTAACTGCCTAATGACCGGCGCTTACCATATCCGTAACTGGATTAATACGCCTGCAGAAGACTTCGGACCAGAAGATCTCAGCGATATTTGCTCTGCGCTTGCAAAGAAACATCAGGCCAATTATACCGAAATTGTTGGCGACGAACTCTTAGAAAGGAATTATCCCTTGATCCATGCCGTTGGCCGGGCGAGTGCTCGCGCGCCCCGTATGCTGTGCTTGCGCTGGGGTAAACCAGAACATCCTCTCTTAGCACTGGTTGGCAAAGGCGTGTGTTTTGACACAGGCGGTGTTCAGGTTAAACCTCACAACGCTATGCAAACGATGAAAAAAGACATGGGTGGTGCGGCACATATGATTGCTCTCGCGGAGCTGATTATGTCTACTAAGTTGCCAGTCTCCCTATGTTTGTGGGTAGCAGCAGTTGATAACTCCATATCTGGAAATGCTTTTCTACCTGGAGATGTATTTACCTCTCGCTCTGGGCTCACGGTAGAAATTGGCCACACTGATGCTGAGGGCCGCCTTGTCCTTGCCGATCTTTTGACAGCCGCAAGCGAGGATAACCCTTCTTGTATCATTGACTACGGCACGCTGACCGGCGCACAGCGGGTGGCACTTGGCATGGAGCTTCCTGGTTTTTTTTGCAATAATCCAAAACACGCTCATGCGTTGGTCGAAACGAGTATGCGGAATGATGATCCCCTTTGGCCACTGCCACTGTTTAAACCTTATGAGCGACAGATTGAATCGGATATTGCTGATCTATCATCTACAGGTAAGTCGCCATTTGGTGGGGCAATTACTGCAGCACTATTCTTACAGCATTTTGTAAAATGTGATGCGGACTGGTTACATATTGATGCCTCTTGCTATAATGATTCTTCTCGACCGGGTCGCCCAAAAGGAGGAGAAGCTATGGGACTTGATGCGCTTTACCACTGGATTAAAGAGTCATTTTGTCCTGGACACCATTAGAGACTCAATGAGCATCTGGTACTAGACTCCATAGTTATCGCATGATTACCTGGCACTGTCCTTCACCTAGATACCCGGCAATTTTAATCCTTATGTCCTGGGGTAGATCAAGAAGTCGGCGCTTATGCACCTCATCCTCTCGGCTGTTTTCACTTTGGGACTGAGGATTGATGTTTTCAATGCCTATAGAATGGTCATGGATCAGATAAGCGCCGTTGGAACCACTTTTTAACTTTTTCTGCGGATAGTGAAATAGACGACACGGCGTGAGCGTATAGTCAAATATAATCGTTTCCGATTCACCGAGTGTATATGCTTGTGACGTTTGTTCGGTCGAGATCTGCTGCCTCTGCCGTTTGGCCCTTGGGGATAATGTCATGCTTTCCTTTCGCTTATTCTCACCCCATAATCGATGTACGTCTGTGCTCAAAGATACCAATATGTCCTCGCACTGCGCTATCAGATCAACTGCCAACGCACGTGGGTCACTTCTAGCATTGATGTTGTGATGAACTTTAGTCGACCGCTCATACTTGTTAAATAGAGATAGTACTGTTAGCGTATGCTCTTGACTTTTCTTTTGCTGATCTTGATTCCATCTTTGTATTCTTTGTTTGAAAAAATCACTATTCCTACTGCCTTCGCACACAATGGTAACTGGCTTTCGGCTTGCCCTTCTCATTTGACCACAAGCGACAATGCAATACGCAAAGGCTTTTTTAGAAAACCCGATTCCCCTCAACTCAATCTGTTCTAATACGCGATTAGAAATGAGCACCCAGATTACTGCGCCCAAATATGTGTTTATGATATCAATATTAGTTTTTGATAGATTTAGAATTCGAAGATTTTTCAGATGAACCAGTGAGAGTAAATTTTGAATGACAACCCTAAATCCGTCAGTCTTATTGACTGGTATTTGTCGTGTACTGGTGTCTTGCCACGGCCTGAGATCATTTCCTTCCAGTATTAGACTATAAAGTTTCGGGCAGCCTTTAGCTAGGGCCGAAAAGTCGAGATCTTCACCATCGAGTCCGCAGTTTGATAAATCTAAATACAACAACGACGATTGATGTAGTCCTTGCATCAACCGGCTACCCATACCATAAATATTATTCTGCCCGAGGTGCAAATAAATTATCGGAAACTTTTGAGTGATTAAGTTAAGTACGTACATCAGCTGATGTCGTGCTGTTATTTCTAAGTCTGCACTGATAAGTATTGCTGAAAGATCCAGTGTGGTTTGATTTGACGCGCTGCGACATGCATCTAGCACTATGCCATCGTGTAATAGTGCACTGAACTGCTGATGGCGTAACAATGTGATGATGTCATCTGGTAATTTCATCGCTTCACCCTGGCAAGGCTGTTTTCATTGTAGCGTATTTATTGCAAAATTACACTGTTTTTTGTCGTGCGCTTCTCCCCAGTGGTTCTTTGTGACCACAGCACTGCTCTATGTCATTTTAGATTGCTAAATCTCGCTTGTTTCGGTAGCATATAACGATGAACCATGGAATTAACCTGTGATAACTTCTGCAACATGGCGCCAAACATTGGGTGAAGAAAAAGAAAAACCTTACTTTCAGGAGATGATGGCCCACCTGCAATCGCTGAGGGAAGCCGGCACTGTCATCTATCCACCTAAGCAAGATGTTTTCAATGCATTCAAATATACCCCCTTGGAAAAACTCAAAGCGGTTATCATAGGGCAAGACCCATATCATGGCCCTGGCCAAGCGCATGGCCTCTGTTTTTCGGTAGCCAATGGGGTTATGCCGCCACCCTCTCTAAAGAATATCTTCAAGGCCTTGCATCACGATTTGAATATTGCGACGCCAGCACACGGCTGTTTATCGATGTGGGCGCACCAGGGTGTCCTTCTGTTGAATACTGTTTTGACTGTTGAACACGGCAAAGCACACTCGCATAGTCAACTTGGCTGGCAACGGTTCACCGATAAGGTGATTGAGACTATTGATCACCATGTCACCAGACCTGTGGTTTACTTGCTCTGGGGTAGTCATGCCATAAAAAAATCTATATTGGTCAATAACCAGAAGCACCTCGTACTTCAGGCACCTCATCCGTCTCCATTATCAGCACACCGAGGTTTTTTAACTTGCAAACACTTCTCAAGGGCAAATGCATGGCTTGCACAACATGGTAGTACTGAGATCGATTGGCAGTTAATGGACAGCTAGTCTCGCTGCTCTTGTGCAAAATCTGATTGATGCTTTTTATGAACGGCGTTTACCACTGCGTCGTTGTTTGAGTGTTGGTGCAGAGATTTGCCACTTGTCAGCTTAAAATTTAGCCTAATTCTCATACCGGGCTTCAACCGTGTCGACACCTTGAACATGCTGTAGTGCTGTCATCAGAGCTTCATTAATAACAATGTCTAGCGGCTTATTAAATGCTAGCGGAATTTCCTTACCCTCTGCCCGGTACCAAATGACCACCCGGCTTTGTCCACTTTCTTGATTACTTAGCAAAGTCTTCACTTCTTTTGCTGTTGTTGTAGAAAGCGCCTTTTCATTAACTTTAATATGCAGTGTTGGACTTTTCATTTGTCGATATTGCTCAAGACTCATAATCGAATCAATATTGTAACGTGCTTGCCCATTGTGACGTGCCTCTTGTACAGTTCCTTCGATTACAACGACCTCGTGCCCCATTAATGCTAGCTGAAGTTGTTGAACTTTATCGTCGAAACAAGCAATTTCAATTGAGCCACTATCATCCATGAGTTCAATCATCACAAATAATCGCCCGGCCTTTGTTGTCATTCTTCTTTGTTTACTGACTAGCCCTATGAGCTTTATCTTGGTTTTCCTGGGTGATGGCTTGATTCTGGCAACCTTATTTGCCTGTAATTGTCTAATTTCTATTTTATATGGATCGATAGGATGACCAGAAAAATATTGCCCTAGCACTGAAAACTCAGCACTTAAAGCCTCTTTTAATCCCCAGTTTGGCGCTGATGTTGCATACTGACATTGTATTTCTTCTTCTTCATCCATTGAGAATAAATCGCCCTGCCCTGCCGTTTGGTTACGTGCGTATTGGTCTTTTTGCGACAATACCATTTCTATCGATGCTAAAAGTGTGCCTCTTGACTGACCCAGCGCGTCCATAGCGCCGCTCCAAATTAACGCTTCCACCACTTTTTTGTTCACTTTTGCATCCGTAAGCTTGATACAAAAATCAAGCATGTTGCTGAAAACTTGGCTTTGGCCGGCACTTTTCTGAAACGTCTCGACATGTAGCGCAAAACCTTCTCCTACACCTTTAATAGCGCCAAGTCCATAGCGTATAGCACCGCGCTTCTCTACATGAAAACAAGCCTTGCTTCTGTTAATACAAGGTGGAAGTATCTGTAAGCCAAATGCAAGACAATCTTTGACATAGTGCACCACTTTGTCAGTATTATCCATATCGCTTGATAGAACTGAAGCCATGAAATAATCCAACCAATGTGCTTTTAAGTAAGCGGTTTGGTATGAAATCATTGCATAGGCGACCGAATGTGATTTATTAAAGCCATATCCAGCAAACATTTCCATCAAATCAAAGACTTTTTCAGCAACTTCAGCATCAATGTTATTTTTTTTACTTCCTTCAAGGAAAATGGTTCGCTGCTTTGCCATCTCTTCTGGCTTTTTCTTACCCATTGCACGCCTAAGCAAGTCAGCGGCGCCTAGCGTATAGCCTGCCATGACCTGAGCAATCTGCATGACTTGCTCTTGATAAACGATCACGCCATATGTTTCTTGTAAAATGGTTTCGATACTCGGGTGTAAATAGACAACCTTTGCGCGACCGTGTTTTCTGTCGATAAAATCATCTACCATACCAGACTGTAGCGGACCTGGTCGGTATAGTGCTACTAACGCTACAATGTCTGCAAAACAATCCGGTAATAAACGACCAATTAACTCTTGGAACCCTCTTGACTCTAACTGAAATACCGCTGTTGTCCGACACGATTGCAATAATTGATATGTTTTGACATCATCCAGAGGAATATTAGTGATGTCTAATTGTTGATCCTGGTGATTTTTATTCACTGATTTGACTGTGCTATCAATGATAGTTAGTGTCCTTAGACCCAGAAAGTCAAACTTGACCAGCCCAACTTTCTCGACATCACCCATATCAAATTGCGTGGCTTGGTGAGGACTGCCATTCTCCTTGTATAGCGGACAAAAATCTGTGAGTTTTCCTGGAGCAATTACTACGCCACCAGCATGTCGCCCAACATTCCTTACTCGACCCTCTAAAGTCATTGCCATATCAAGAAGGGCTTTGACTTGGTCATCCTCTTTGTATCTTGACGATAAATCTGGAGACTGTTTTAAAGCAACAGGTAATGTAATACCAAGATCGTTTGGAATGAGCTTGGCGACTTTATCGACAAAGCCGTATGGGTGCGCCATGGCTCTACCAACATCTCTAACAGCAGCTTTTGCTGCCATTGAACCATGTGTTGATATCTGAGCAACGCTCTCTCTGCCATAATGTTGCCGCACATAAGCAATGACTCGATCTCGATTAATCATACAAAAATCTACGTCAAAGTCTGGCATAGATACCCGCTCTGGATTGAGAAAACGCTCAAACAGTAGTCCGTGCGGTAACGGGTCAATATCTGTGATCTTCAAGACGTATGCAACCAGTGACCCAGCCCCAGACCCCCTTCCTGGACCTACTGCCACATCATTATTTTTACCCCATTGAATAAAGTCTGCAACGATTAAAAAGTAGCCGGCAAATCCCATCTGATGAATAATTGATAATTCGGTACGTAAACGGCTCTCGTAGTCCTTGCGTGAGAACTCTGTATACTGATTATTGTCTTTATCTTGTCCTGCCGCTAACTTTTGGATTTGTGGCCAGCGCTGTTCTATGCCTTCAAAGCTGAGTTTTTCCAAATACGTATCGAGACTGTCTCCTTTCTCAATCGGAAAATTAGGAAGAAATACCTGGTCGAATTGCAGGGATAAGTTACAACGCTTGGTTATTTCAAGAGTATTCTCTAGTGCTTCAGGCATATCTGAAAACAACTGCAGCATTTCTTCTTGACTACGCCAGTATTGATCAGGACTGAATAGTTCACCATCACGCGCATCTAAGACTTGGCCAGCTTGAATACAAGCGCGTACTTCATGTGCAGCATGATCTTGCCTTTGAGCAAAGCATACTTGATTGAGTGCCACAATTGGCAAAACTTGTTGTGTAGATAGCTTTCTCAAGCGTTTTTCCCAGCGCATACATGGTTCTGTTTGCAACCGATGTATCCCAAGGTAATATCGGTTGTCAAAAAGTGATAACCAAGGCTGTAAGTCTGCGACTGAATCGATCTCGTAAGTTGATGAAAAGCCTGTATGTCCTGGCTCGATAGCGATTAGTCCCTTTGTATTATCTGACGTCAGCCATGATCGACTGATATGCGGTACCCCGTGGATCTGTCCGGACATAAATGATTCTGTCATTAATGTCGATAAATTATTATAGCCTTGCCTATCTTGGCAGAGTACGATGAGTTTGTAAGTTTTCTGTTTATTTTGCTCAGACGGGGTAGTGTCGGCACTCAAGCTTGGCGCATCAACAATGCGCAGCTCAGCGCCAACGATTGGTTTGATTTTCTTTTTTATTGCAGCTTGGTAAAACTTGACGAGTGCAAAGACATTCCCAATATCAGTCAGCGCAACTGATTGCATATTCGACTGCTCTGCCAGCGATATGATGTCGTCAATCGTCAACAGACTGCTTTCTATGCTGTACTCACTATAGATTTGCAGATGATTATACTGTTGTTTTGTTGTCATATCGCACGATCGCTACCTTATTATTGATGATAACTTGAATCAGGAGCAAGCGCAAACGGTATCCTTGTCTATTTTTGATATCCTCTGTAATCTCTTTGTACTGAACTGATTCCGTTCGCCCATAAACTCAGTCGTAGGTTGATGTCGTCAACGCAGTGCTCGTGAGCCCCCCATGCGCACTGCGTTGACGACGGTGTTATCGGTTTTAAATCAGCGCCTGCCCGAATACAAATTCTCTTGTCGCCTAGCGTCATAGCGACTTCAGCATACAATGGATATTGCCTTTTTAAAACCTTGATGCACAACCCTACCGATAGTTGCGTACTACATGCGAACATGACAACCAATCGACGCCATGCTAGTGCTTGTTGGCTTTGTATTTCAGCGGCAGATAGTATTGATGGGTCGATCAACGCAACAATTGCAAAAGGCATCACGACCCATGATATCCAAAATGCCATGATTGGAAAGTTACGCGTATCTATTTGTAGTCTTATTCGCATTAAGCGTCACCACGCTCTAATTTTTCTTAATTTTACGCTATCTTTATGCATAATAATAGCACGATTAGCATACAATATCCGCCAATATGTATCGAGCGGTAAGCATTCATTATTGATAATTTGTAGCACACTAGACTCGGGCTAACATTAGTCACTTATTGTTAATCTCACATATTTAGTTTATTGTTAATTAAGTATATGTGAATGTTTTATTTTTGGAGAAAAATATGACTGCCAGTGTCGTGCAAAAAAGCCCAGTTGTTAAATCTATTATTCTCATGCTAATTGGGCTAGTGGGTTACGCCTGTAACGTGGTCTACACAAGAATTTTAACACATAATCTTTCACTGGATCTTTATGGTGACTTCTCTGTGGCATGGTGTAGCTTAATGCTGGTCGATCAATTAATCACTTTTGGGGTTGGGTTGAGTGCACAGCGCTTTGTTTCATTGTATACGAAAAAACACCAGCCAGCAAAAACGCGTGCATTTCTTTATTGGGGCGCATCAATATTGCTCCGATCAAGTATCGTTCTAGCTATTGCTTATATTCTGTTTTGGATCGTTGCTTCTATCACGCATTTTACTGAAATCCATCGATTTGACCAATACCACTTGGCACTATTCGTTATCATTTTTGCGCCAATGATGTCCATTGCAGTGATTATAACTAGATTGATTCAGTCAAGCGGTCACACGATACTCTCTACCGTTGTTGCTACCCTAGTGAACAGAATTGTACAAATTGTCATTATCCTCTTTTTCTTGGAACTATTTATTCCTAAAGAAGTCTATCACTTATCTCTCATATTGGTCTCTATTTTGTTCTGCACCATGCTGGTCAACGCATTGATTTACTCATGGATTACAGAGAACGACATCCTGAATACATTGAAGCCAACCAAAAGTCGATTTGTTGACAAAGATTGGCTTGCCGTTGCCCAATCTTCTTGTCTTAATGGCATTATGTTCACACTTACCGTCACCTCTGATTTACTTATACTTGAATTTTTTTCTCCTTACGAAAATCATGTTGGCATTTTCAGCGTTTGTGGCGTTTGTGTTGGTCTTCTGAGCACATTACAGGCCTCTATTAATTCCCAATCGACCGCAGCTATTATGAATATCAACCTTATGAAACCCAAGGAACGATCAATACTCCAGAAATCCTTGGACGCTTTTAATGCCATTAAACTCATGCTTGTTTGTATCTCAATCTTTTCTAGCTGGATCTTCAGGCAGGAGATCTTCAGTTTTTTTAATATTCACTCCGACGCAGCCCATCTTCTACTCCCGCTGATGTTTTTTAATGTCTACTTGCTGGACTATCGTTATCAGTTTGATTATCTTGTGGCTAATAAAGAAATGGCTTTTGTTAATCGAGTCCAAGGCATCTCAACTGCTGCTATGATTATCGGCTCACTGATTTTGGTTATGCCTTATAATATGTTTGGCATTGCTTCTGCCACACTTTTATCCAGAGTTTACGCCAAGGTCATGATGACGATTCGTTGCAGACGGCATAGCGCAATGCGTTTTGCTTTATTTGCATAGTAGCACTCACCATCTTGAACATCCAACTTGCTTATCTGCGCCACTCTATTTAGATTGTGATTCTGCTTAGGCTTAATCTAAATTTGGCAATTATGGCACCCGGGTGCTTGATGCATGAATTTTAATCATTTTATTCATATCTTATACTTTTTCAGATGCCACATCACATAAAAAATCTTTTCTAAGCATTAATCTTATATTAAAACTGTTTATCTATTTTAAATTAACTAAATAACCACTAAAATGGTTGGATATTTTGTGGAGTTTGGCTGTGGTAAAGTCTACTGAGAGCACTGTATTACTCAGAACTACTGAAGTCTTGATCATTGGATCGTTGGGCTTTTTACTTAATGTTCTTTATACTAGATTATTAACCCATAATCTATCGCTAGAACTGTATGGTGATTTTACGGTCGCAATGCGCAGCTTGGTCCTAGTGTCGCAAATAATCACATTTGGTATTGGCTTGAGCGCACAACGATTCGTTTCTAGATACATCAAAATGCGCCAGCCACGAAAGATTCAGGGGTTCATTACATGGTCATTGTTGCTTCTGTTGAGAACAAGCTTCTTTTTAGCCATTGCATACGGCTTATTTTGGCTGACAGCGACAATAACACATCTCACTGAAATACATCGTTTTGATCAGTACCATCTTGCTCTTTTTGTCATGATTTTTGCCCCTCTTTTTTCAATTTTCACGTTTTTTGTTAGTATGATCATGGCGAGTGGCTATGTTTTGTTATCTACTATTATTGGACGCTTATTGAATCGAGTTGTCCAGATCGCTACTGTATTGATTTTCTTTCATTTCTTTATTCCCAAAGAGATTTATCATTTATCCATCATGCTTGTTTCAATCTTGTTTGTGTCAATGACTCTCAGTATAGCGCTCTACATATTACTTCCTGAAAATGAGATATTCCATATCTTGGAGCAAAGTAAGAAACGATTTATTGATGACTCTTGGCTAAGAGTTGCAGAGTCAGCTTGCCTTAATACTATTATGTTCACGCTGGCCTTTACAGCTGATCTGTACATACTTGAAATCTTTTCTCCGCAAGAAAATCACGTGGGCATTTTTAGTGTTTGTGAAGTCTGTGTTGGTCTTCTCAGCACGTTGCAAGGCGCGATTAATACTCAGTTGTCTACAGAGATTATGAATCTAGATATTCTCAAAGACAAGGCAAGGGTGCAGCTGCAACGCAGTCTAGACGTCTATAATATCATCAAACTTCTCATGGTTATTGCCTCGGCTTGCATGAGCTGGATATTTAGACAAGAAATCTTCTCTTTTTTTAATATTCACGAAACAACAGCGTATTTACTCTTACCAATCATGTTCGTCAATGTTTATTTATTTGACACACGCTATCAATTTTCATATCTTGTCTCCTGTAAAGACATGGATTTTATCAATAGAATTCAAGCAACAAGTACGGGCATGATGATTATTGGCTCACTCATTTTAGTAATACCCTATAATATGTACGGAATCGTCGTCGCAACTGGCTTGTCGAGAATCTTCTCAAAAACTGCTCTTACTTTACGCTGCCGCCAATTCTGCTCGATGCGACTTAATTTGTTTGCTTAGGAACGATCACACGTGCCTCTGAGTTGAGATGGATGTCACTTTGTTTATGATTCAGACTGGGTAGGACTTTCGCTGGATTCCATCCTTATGCTATCGTTTTTGACGGCTTCTATCTGATTCATTGGTGATGATTATCGATATTTTTTAGAAACCATCCTGAAATAATTTCATCAATGTATGGTCGTATGTTTGCTTGACTAATTACTGGCATCTTAAAATGTCAGAAAAAATAGTTGAAGCGTATGTTGGTTATTCTCCTGACTTCATAGGATAGGATGATGAGCCTTACTAATCGCGACAATATATTTGCTATAACGATGCCGTAAATATCATAGTGGATTGTTAGGTAACAACCACAGACAACCAACATGATTACTTTTATTATTCGTGTTATCGCGCAATAAGCTTCTTTGCCGTGCGACAATAAGAATACACTTCGTAACTGGGAAGAATTATCAATCAGTGCGCTAAATAACATGAGCGGTAGCAGAATCCCATGTGAGTGGTCTTTAAGATTAAAGAATGCAAATATGCTTTCTGACGAAAGGTAATAGATGACCATAGAAGAAAAAAACATCAACGGTCGGATGATATTAAGCGCGCCTAGATAGTTCAGTGTTTCTTTAGCTTCTGGGCCTGTTACGTGACCGATTTTTGCTACCAGCGGGTTGGTTATTTTGTTCATTGAAGTGGCAAGCACGCTAACAAATCCTACAGCTACCATACAAATATTGTATAGCCCTACGTAATGCTCACTAGGCGAGAATATTTCAAGTATATAAATGCCTGCAGTTGCGCTGATCATCGCAAAAAGGTTATTGATGACGCATCCTTGAGATACCTCGAGCCACTCTGCATTGATATAGACTAAACTGGCGCGCTTAGTTTTCTTATTGGTTTTGTAGGAGATTAAACTAGGGATAAGCTCGCTTCCTGGTAAGAAACCGTAGGTCAAGGCGCTGGTTGCCATAAGTAAAAACAAATATGAGAAAAAGATGGCAGACAAGTTCGGGTTGGTATTGGGCAGGAACACGTAAAATCCAAGAAATAAGACGAATAACTTAATTAAATAGTAGCTAATCGCATTCATGAATGAGGCTAGCGAAGGATAGCCTGAAGCTAATATGTAATTATTAAATATTGAACTCAACGCTAACAACGGACTCAATATCATGACGGACATGGCGAGATGATAATTGTCGAAGCTAACTGAGTGCGTAATATGCGTAATGAGCGCTGTGGCCCAAAATAATAGATAAGCAATTAGTACGATTAAACTGGCGCGAGCCACTAGACCTAGATTCCAAGTGATGAATCCACGTTTTTTGTGCTTCTCGTTTTTGCTGTTGTAGATAGGGATAAACTTCGTTGCGCTCATTGTTGAGCCATAAATAACTAGACTCGAGACTAACGCAAGCGACCGCCAAGCCACAGAAAAGTCCCCGTAATCGCTTAAGCTAAGATTGTTCGTTAAAATTGCGTTGGCCGCAACATTACATCCATAGCCGATTAAATTGAAGACTACGACTACGAGCAGCTGTGATCTGACTTTTGAGCTTGTTTCTGACATGAAACTCTTTTAATTTAACAGATATTTAATATTACATAATATTTTATGACGCTACAACTAGATGTTTTAATCTAGTCGGATTTTTAAGATTTAGTGCGTAACAAATTAACGTTTAGGCTCGTCATTGACGTCTGTACCGCTCTTGCTTCATCCTAACAGATAGTAAAGGTCATTTGATTATGCTATACCGGCAAACTGCTATATGTTCGAAGCAACATTATTTTTTAGTTGATGGCGTCAGCGATTAACGCACCGACGCTTCGTTTCGTAAACACGTGGCAACAGGCTTGAAACTTTTACGATGGATGGGTGTTACCCCGAGTGTAGCCAATGCATCAAGATGTTTTTTTGTACCATATCCCATGTGTTTTTCAAGGCCATACCCTGGATACTCATCGGCATAAGCTTGCATTAACTTATCCCTAAAGACCTTGGCGATAATGCTCGCACACGCAATAATTGGCACATTGGCATCTCCCTGAATCACTGTTTTTGTAGACATCCCAAGACCTGGATCGTCTCGTCCGTCGACATATGCGTAGCTTGGTTTTTCAGGGCAGAACTGCACAACTCGACGCATTGCAAGCAGTGTTGCTTGTAAAATATTCATTTGATCTATCTCTTCAACTGAAGCAATGCCTATACTCCATGCTGATGCTCTCTGAATAATCTCGGTAACTACTGTCTCCCTGGCTCGAGGTGTCATTTTTTTAGAATCATTGACTGACAATTCCCCTAGGCTATCTTCACTGATGATGATTCCCGCAGCGCATACTGGCCCAGCTAGGCATCCTCTACCAACCTCATCAATTCCAATTACTCGATTAGTATTGATCATATACATTCCTTTTAGTGCCATCATTTTCACTAAAATATTAAAGTATTTCTTAGGAGCTGTCGACTAATAAGGGGTCGTTGCGTCATATCTGGATCAATTCTTTAATTTGCCTTATCTGTCTGTTTGCGGTAATTTCTTACTCACATGAAAATTTAGTTTTGCAATGTACAAAGTAATTATTTTTGATTTTGATGGCACTTTGTGTTCATCGATCGCGACAACTTATGAATCCATGTGTCGCACGTTTGATCACTTTGGACGAAAAAAGCCCTCGCTAGCTGATGTTTCTAACATGTGTAAACAAAGTCCAAATTTGATTGACTCTTTCTTGCTGCTTGATCCCAGTTTGAGAGATTATGATTTATCAGAGCTGGATACTTTGTGTGATTATTACCGCAATGTATATGCTTCAACTGATGTTTCTAAATTGAAACTTTATCCCGAAGTGCAAACGGTGCTGCAAACCATCCAACAAGCCGGCATTCTATGCTTAGTTGTCAGTAATAAATCTGCGATGTCGATCAATCGATCGTTGCAATCTTTAAATTGTACCGATTTTTTTGATCATATTTATGGTGAGTCATCTCGCTTTCCGCCAAAACCAGATCCGAGGCTATTTACTCACGAAATCGCTCCCTCCTATCCTGACTTTTCATTATCGGACTTCCTTATGGTTGGCGATACTGCAGTGGATTTTTATTTTGCTGAGCGAAGTAAAATCGATATGGCTTGGGTTGATTATGGCTATGGAGATATCGATGAGATTGACGTATCGCGCCTCAAGTTTCAGCTCCAACAGCCGTTGGATTTAATCACCGCGCTAGGACTGTGATCCCGCATCAGTCGTTAAGTCTTTAATGGCCATCACCATTGTAAGCTAAGCAAGTAATTTCCGCTAAGCGCTTGCAGCTTCAAATAAACTCAGTGTAAACTTACAGCTTAGACGTTTGGGCTAATGATTTCATCATTGGCACTGGCAATATCCTAATCTAAAGGCGGAAACCATGGACAAAAAAAAGCGTTCGATTGCTGTGATCTCTGGGGAGCACTCCGGAGATATCTATGCTGCAGACCTAATCAGAGGCTTTAAGAAAAAGCATTCTGACATTTCCTTTAGTGGTATCTCTGGTTCAGATGCGCATCATGCAGGCTTGGAGCAATGGTCTCACTGCCATCCCAAAAAGGTCATGGGGATTTGGGATGTCCTGGGTCATTTATCACATTACAGAACACTCATGACTCGGATAGAGTCACAACTCAAGGCACGTCGTCCAGACTTAATTATTCTTATTGATTACGCTGAACTTAACCTTCGTGTTGCCCAAATTGCACACAAGCTTAAAATCAAAGTCTTGTATTATGTGCCACCTAAGGTGTGGGCCTGGCGAAGAAATAGACTTCAAAAAATACTTGCGTTTTGTACATCTGTTGCCCCTTTGTATCCATTTGAATATGACTTTTTCAAGGATCATGATTGCCCTGTTAAATTAGCGAAACATCCCTTTATTGATAAAATACCGAATGATTTATGTGCCCCAGGTGATCCGTACGTTGCTTTATTGCCTGGTAGCCGGCAACAGGAGATCCGCTCCTGTTTACCGACAATGTTGCAAGCGTGTCAACTCTTATTGTCTTTGCACCCTAATCTGAAATTTAAATTACTCTGCGCAACGCCAACTCTTTTACCATTAATTGAGCGAACTATACGCTCTTGTGAGTGCTCGCCGCCTTTGCAAATAGTCACTGAGCACCAAACGTCGATGCTTCAAGCCGCTCGGGCTGCGATTGTCTGCTCAGGCACAGCTGCATTTGAATGTGGAATGCTATGTGTTCCTATGGTTGTGATATACCGCTGCCACTGGCTAACTTACTGGATTGCTAAAAGTTTGGCTACCGTGTCATTGTATAGTCTTCCCAACTTGATTTTGAATCGTCGAGCAGTCGTAGAGTTAATCCAATCGCAGTGTCAACCGCAGAATATCGCCGAAGAGATCGACAAACTTTTATCCGAAGGCGAGTATCGAAAAGCGCAACTTGCTTCTCTTAGTCAGATGAAAAATCAGCTTTTGCAGCATAATGACTGCTATGCGATTGAAGATATTGCATTTGCACTGATCCAGGACACTTGACCTCATCCTCATGATGGTTTAGCATGATGATGGTATTGTTAATTACTGGTCATTATTTCTGTTATGTTCGGCATCACTAGAAAATTTATCTGTCGCCTCGTCATGATGCTGGTCGTGCTGTTATCAACAGCCGTGTTCAATATCCAGGCTGTAACGAAGTCGGCTATTTATCTTGTTAACATCGATGCAGCAATCGGTCCGGCTAGCTACGATTATCTCAAGGTTTCTCTTGAAAAGGCCAATAGTAGAAATGCTCATCTCATCATCGTTAAACTTGATACGCCTGGGGGCCTTGCATCCTCAATGCGGGAAATGACGCAGCTTATTCTGAATTCTAAGGCGCCAGTCGCTGTATATGTTGCCCCATCTGGTGCTAACGCTGCAAGTGCAGGTGCGTTCTTGGTCTACGCAGCGCATGTGGCGAGCATGGCGCCGGGAACCAATATCGGTGCTGCGTCGCCGCTCCCAATCGGCTCTGATACCCCTCTACCCAATACCCCTAGCGATGGTGAAAACGGGACCTCTGATGCTGATAAACCGGCAGATAGTTCACCTGTGTCAACGGCTCAAACAAAAATAATTGAAGACCTCACTGCATACATGCGATCACTCGCTGAAGTAAACCAAAGAAATGCCGAATTGGGCGTAGAAATGATTACGAAAGGGTCATCTTTTTCTGCACAGGAGGCTTTGAAAAACGGCATCATTAACTTTATTAGTCCGGACCTCAAAGCACTGCTTAAACAACTTCATGGCTATAAATTAACGGTAGCGGGTAAACCCATTACACTCAGTACTTCTGGAAAACAAATTATCCCTCTAGAGCCAAACTGGCGCTATGATTTTCTGAGTATTATTACGAATCCTAACGTGACTTATATATTATTAATTGCAGGTATCTATGGGGTGCTTTTTGAGCTGTATAGCCCCGGGGCTTTGTTCCCTGGAATTCTTGGGGCTATATGCTTAATATTGGCTGGATATGGCCTTCATCTATTACCACTCAATTATGCTGGACTATTCTTGCTTATCCTTGGCATTATACTGATTGTCGCCGAGACATTCGTCACCAGCTATGGCTTGTTTGGTATTGGTGGCTTTATTGCCTTTATTGTTGGATCAGTTTTTCTTCTCGATACCCTCTATCCTGTCTATAGTGTTAGTAAAGTTATCATCGGCGTCATGGCCATACTCAGCGCAACTATTCTTTCTATCATCGCAAACTTTGTTGTCAATTCGCTGCGCCAAAGACAAATCACAGGTAGTGGTGGGATGATCGGTAAAAGAGGTATTGCCGTCACAGATTTTCAGGAGACCGGCCAAATTGAATGTGATGGATCGGTGTTTACTGCGACGGCAGCAACGCCTATCAAATCACGTCAGCGGGTCATCGTTACTGAAGTTCGCGGGATTAAACTTGTGGTCAAACCCGATAACGAGTCACGTTCATTGTAAGGAGATATTTTATTATGGAATTTTTATTTTTTGCACTCATTGTCATTATTATGTTCCTACTCTCGTTTATTCATATTTTGAAAGAATATGAGCGAGGCGTCATTTTTACTCTAGGTCGCTTTTGGCGTGTGAAGGGGCCAGGATTGATTATCGTCATTCGTGGATTACAAGAAATGGTACGCGTTGACTTACGTACGGTTGTAATGGATGTTCCTACTCAAGATATCATCACAAAAGATAATGTTACTACTAAAGTTAATGCTGTTGTTTATTTTAGGGTCATGGATCCTAAGAATGCAGTCATTCAAGTCGAAAACTACTATGACGCAACTAGCCAGCTTGCACAAACAAGCCTCAGGGCTATATTAGGTCAGCACGACCTAGACCAGATACTATCCGAAAGAGATAAACTCAATCATGAGATGCAAAAAACACTTGATGAGCAGACTGACCCATGGGGCGTAAAAGTCACAGCGGTAGAGATAAAAGATGTTGACCTTGATGAGACCATGGTTCGCGCAATGGCTAAACAAGCTGAAGCAGAGAGAACAAGACGGGCGAAAGTTATCCTTGCAGAGGGTGAGGAGCAAGCTGCTAAAAAGATCTCCGAAGCAGCAACCATACTATCTAAGGAGCCTCAGGCAATACAACTACGCTACCTACAGACTGTTAGTGAGATCACTGACCATAAATCATCGACGGTATTATTCCCGATACCGATGAACTTTGTTGAAGGATTCCAGAAAATCGTTCAAGCCACGACAAAAGATGAGAAATCAAAATAGCCTCGGTAAGTGTTTATCCTGCATCACTGGTTTATTGCTTATTAGCAGGCATACTGCTTCACATAGCTGTTTTTTTATTTTCTTTTTGTGGTGATGCATCAGCAAGCATTGATCTATAAAAAAAACGTGAAAAGTCTAGTATTACAGTCTATAAGACGTTACTAATCACTGACTAGATCGCTGCATGAGTAGCTCAAAACAATACCAACTGGTTGACACCACAATAAGTCATTACCACAATCAACTGTGTCGAACTGATTACTCACTCCCGGTCGTGGAGCAGCTGTCCTCGCTAGGCATGAGCATCATTGATCTTGGTGAATTGGATTGGTATTTGGGAACACCATTAAGCAAGGATGATTTGTTTAGAAAATTTCCAGATCAACAATTTGCTATACGTGTTGGTCTAGATATTGACCATGTCCGTAAAGCTTTGAATATCAATGTTCAACATATTGTTATTCATATTGATGCTGAGCAATCTAATAACTTTTGTAATCACACTCAGTCTTGGGATACCATAGCATCTGCAATTTTACTCGTACGTCAAGCAAATCGACAGCTCCATTGTGTTTTTGACGTTGATGTTTTGATGCACCCAAACTTACCTAAAGCGATTGCTATCCACGCTCAACGCTTAGCTATTCCCGTATTAGGCATTCAACTCATCAATCCCATTATTCACCCGGATGCTATTGGCCATGTCATTAATACGATTCGATCTAATTATGATGGCATTATTCGGTTTCGATCAAATAATGAGGCAAATCTTGCATTGGCTTATGTGATTTCATCTTTGGATGCTGGTGCTCAGATGATCGATGTCTGCCTTGGCGATGATTATCCTTTTGCTTGTGATTATAAGTCTGTAGCTGGTATCATGGCATCGCTGTATGAGCAGGATGACACCTTGGTTATCGATGCTTCGATCATTTGCCATATCAAAAAAATGCTTTCGAAAAGCACTAATAGTCCAAGAAAAATACCAGCGATATTGTCGCCTGAAGGCAATACTAAATCTGACTCAATGCGAGTTGAGATTAACAACCTTGTGCCCGAATGCTCATCACATCTACCATTTCATGGCATAGGTCCTGGCGTAAGATGGCTTCTTACGGATAAGTCATTGGACGACCGATCTCCTTTTTATGTCGTTGAGCGGCGCTTTGATACCGACAACTCGATGCAAGCATCAGCCCACGTGGGGCTGCATGCGCACTCCAAACCAAGCCTCAAAGTCTTTATGGGCCATAATTTAGATGGCACCGGTCTTACTGTGAAAGTTGTTATGCGCGATGAAACTGGCACCTTAGTAACGAAAGTGGTCCATAGCCCCGCATCTGTACTCGTACCTGCTTACTGCGACAATTTCTATGAGTATGTTTCAGGTAAAGGACATTACATCTTTGTTTTGTTGTCGCCAGGTTATACTGATGATTTGTTGAATTTTAACGAATAGCCAGTCATTAAAGTCGTGCATACAGTGATTAGTCTACACTCTAGCGTAGGATCCCCCGCATACTTGTCTCTATACTGCTTATGAAAGATACCAAATACCCCTCCTCATCTGGATTGAGATCACGTAGTTGTAGTAAGGCATCTTTCAGATTTAGTTGCTTTTGATAAGTGATCCGATAGGCCTGTTTGAGACCTGCTTGAGTATTTGGCGTTGCGCCCATCCTACTCATGCCAACTGTATTTACACCTAAAGGACGCGTAGGGTTAGCCGCAACCTTGATAAAGGCAGGGATATCTTTGGAAACATTCGCATCGCCAGCAACAAACGCACCATTATTGATTTGACAATGTTGCGCAACTTTCACAAAGCCTCCTAGATTCACATTGTGGCCAATCTTAACATGTCCAGCTAAAGCTGTATTATTTGCGAATACGTTATTGTCTCCGATATGACAATCATGCGCTATGTGCACGTATGCCATGAATAAATTACCGTTACCGATGACCGTTTCTTTATTATCTTGCACGGTGCCGATGTGCACTGTTGTTGCTTCTCTGAAGACATTATTGTCGCCGATGATCAGCTTGGTGTTTTCTCCAGCATACTTTTTGTCGGGCGGGGCCTCTCCGATTGTTGAAAACTGATAAAAAATATTGTTTTCTCCTATCTTAGTATCCCCACGGATCACCACATGAGACATTAAGTGACACCCCTCACCAATCTCAACATTTTTTTCGACAATACAAAATGGTCCGATTTTAGCTGTGTGGTGCACTTTAGCGTGTGGATCAACAATCGAGGTTTCATGAATTTCTGGTGCTCTTAATGGCGATGAAACAATTTTTGGTTTATAAGTTGCATTAATACTATCAGTCATTTCGATTCCTATGGACGCTTGTTATCATCGTACTACAAGCCAATTTCTCTCCAACATAAGCACGACATTCGTACCGATAAAACGATAGCTTGCTCGCGCTTATTTTAGCGTGTAACGTCAGAACATCACCTGGTCGCACGGGGTGCTTAAAGGCTGCTTTACTAACCCCTGTTAAATAGACGTCATGGCCTTCATGTGGCGTCTTATCATTTGTAGTAAACGCATGTAGTGCAGTGGCTTGTGCCAATGACTCTATGATTAATACTGCCGGCATGATAGGCTCATGAGGAAAATGTCCTTGAAAATACGGTTCATTATATGAAACATTTTTAATTGCTTTGATTTCATCGCTATTAACGCTAATTACTTTGTCAACAAGCAAAAAAGGATATCGGTGCGGAAGATATTTTTTTATATCAATATCGGTGGTTATCATTTTACTTTGGAAGCTCCTTTGTTGCCTAATTTTTTCACAGCAATTGCTGATCGTGCCCAATTTTTTTCCAACTGGGCTGGCATAACGCCAATGTAGAACCCTGACTTGTTGATTGTACTTGTTATCGATGTCCCGCCACCAATCGCAACATTGTTAGTAACAGTTATCTGCCCATTAATTCCTGACATCCCTCCCATGCGCAGATTTTCTCCAACCTTAGTGGACCCTGCAATACCGCAAAGTCCTGCTATCGCACAATTTTTACTCAGCTTTACGTTGTGAGCGATATGGACGAGATTGTCAAGCTTCACTCCATCGTGAATTTCTGTATTGTCCAGCATACCTCTATCAATACTACAGTTGGCGCCTATTTCAACGTTGTTCCCAATGATTACATTACCTATATGTGGTATTTTTTCTAGTCCACTTTTGGTTTCGATATAACCAAAGCCGTCGCTGCCTATGCATGTGCCACTGTGTAGAATACAGTTCTCGCCAACAACACAGCCACGATGAATTGTTACGTTCGCATTGAGCTTAGAGTTCTTCTTTATGATAGTGTTTTCACCAACATAGCAACCAGCATCAATTTGCACATTGGCTTCGATTACTGCATTGGCTTCAACCGTGACATTGGCACCAATACTTGCTGTCGGCGCGATAGTCGAGGAGGGATCGCAGACGGCTTGGGGATGAATCCCTGATAAGCGCTTTTTGCGGTCTGTGCTCATGAGTGCTTTCATGACTGACACAAATGCTGCGAGTGGCTCGGGGGGTTTGATAACGTAAGCTTGTCCCGGATAATGGTTGGCTAATTCCTCAGTCATTATAATCGCAGTTGCTGCCGATGCGCTGAGGTCTGACTTTCCTCTCGCAGTACAGAATGCTAGTCCATGCTGCTTTGCACCGGTAAGTGACGCAAGATGATTAATGGGAATGCGCGCTTCTGTTGAAGCATTTAACCCGAGTATAGCTAACACTTGGTTTATGTCAGTACTTACTGAATGCATGTTGATATGGCGACGTAGCTGACTGTCTTGTTATAGCTTGCTGTTTTCGACAGCTCGCTTAACTTCTTTAGTGATATCGTACTGATCAGTTACATAAAGAGCTTCGCCCTGTAATACGATATTGAACCCTTGTTTTTTAGCAACGGTCTTTGTTGCGTCTTTAACAAGGCCATAGAGTTTTTTCATTGACTGATCTTGTAGTTTCATAACCTCTTCTTGAAAGGCGCGTTCTTTTTCCGCATGAGCAGTAAATTTCTTATCCAATTCTTGCTTTTTCTTGTTGTAAGTGGCTGCAGCCATGACTTGTTTTGATTTGTCTAGCTCTTCTTGTTGCTTACTAAGATTCTTCTGGGCTAAAACAAGCTCCTCGTGCTTTGGTCCAAGCTTTTTTTGCATGTCAGCTTGCATGCCTGTGAAGTGTTTTGATCCTTCAACGACTGATCTCACATCTACAACTGCGACTGTGCCTTTTGTTTCTGCGTTTGCAATCAATCCGCCAGCTATCAGAGAGGATGCTAGCAATGCATTTTTAATTGAGAATTTCATGATTATATACTCCTAAGGGTTCGTTCATTGGGATGATATCAATAATTACCAATAATCTCAAGCAATGAAGTGTGTAAGTAACTTTTTTGGCACGTCTTAACAACCACTCTTGCATTCTATGATTAATAAAGATTTGCTTGCATTGAGAATTGGAAGTATCTAAAGGTATCTTTACCGTACTTAGAATCCACACCATCGATTTTTAGAGGGTAACTAAAGACCAAGACAATGGGTGCGACAGGAGTCATCACTCTGACTTGTAGCCCAGTGCTGTAAACCCATTGGTTAAAATTGAAGGCATGCTCATTGAAAACGTAGCCACCATCGATGAAAACACTTGGAATAATCTGATCATCATTGAACGGTTTGAGAAACATATTGAGTGAAGCTGTTGTGATCAAATCACCACCGATTGCTTTACCGTTAACCTTCTCACCAAAAGTTAGAATACCTCTGACAGGGCTCGTTGACATTGAGTAAAACTTCTCATCAAAAGGGAGCTCCGTTTGACAGGCCGGATCATTACTCTGGCTGAGTAGGCATCCAGTAATACTAGTAAAACCTTTGAACCCTTGACCAATTCCAAATCTACCGGTCGGATTAATGGTCAGTGGTAACTTGCCTAATTTTTGGAAATAGGAAAACTTGGAGTCTAGAGTGATATAGCTTGTAAAGTCCTCATTGAGCGGTGAGCCAAGTTTAATGCTAACCTCTTCTTTGTTTCCACTGGATGGCAAAATTGCTCGGTCCAAAGTACTTCGAACCCAGTTAGTGGTTACAACTAAGTTCCAGAGATTATTACCATACCGATTGATCGACTGAGTGACATTTTCTGGAATATCAGATCTGGATGGGTCATAGGAATAATTGTTTTTATTAATCTCAGTGGTGATCCCGAGATCTTGGTAAATTGATATGGGTATTTGAGCACTCAAATTAAGACCATATTTTTCGACGCCGTATGACTGTTGCCAGGTGTATTTCGACACGGTGGTGTCACTATTATCTACTTGGTTGTTGTAAAAAAACCTATAGCCAAGCCCCAGTCCATTTGGAAGCACAAATGGAACTTTTCCTTTGACAGATACTGATGATCTAACTCGGGATTTCTCTAACTTGAGATCGACACCATTTCCTGTTCCTCCAAAATTTGGGTGCACGATGCCTGCGCTAAAGACAATAAAATCGTTCTGATTAAGGCCCATCTCTAAATTTGCGGTGGCTTGAGGTGCTTCCTCAAGTGTTAATATGACATCCACTTCTTTTGGGCTGTTGATCACTGGCTTGACTTGAGGGGTTACGTTTTTGACATAGCCGAGGTTTGATATTCTTCGTATACTTTCTTGCACCGCAGTTTCAGAATAAACTTCGCCTTCTGATAATGCCATTTCTCTTCGCAGTACTCTGTCCATGGTAAGTGTATTACCGCTGAAATCGATTTTTCTTACAACTGTTGGCACGCCCCGTTGCACATAAAAGCGTACGTCAACGGTTGCATTTTTCTGATCAACTTTGATTTTAGGCTCGATGGTTTTGATGGTGTGCCCCTCTTTTTCTAGCACTTCCATGATGGTTTTTCTGAGTTGGTAGATATTTTTCCTGGAGAAGGGCATTTTTTCCTGATTTTTAATTTGTTTCTCAAGTCTCTGAATTTCAGGAATTGCCGTACTTTTCACAATATTGTCGCCGTAAACGCCGACATGGCTGTACATAAACCTAGGACCTTCGTGTAGGTTTATTGTGATATCAACGATCTTTGAGTTATCCCGACTTTCTGTTTTGATATCTTCAATATAAAATCTAAGAAATCCCTCTTCAGAGTAAAAGTTAGTTAAGTCAGCCTTTCCTTTTTCAAGAGCTTGGCTAGAATAATAGTTTCCTCCAAATATTCGTGCATATAGTGACGGTGTATTGAGAGACATTTTTTCTGAGACTACGCTATCACTGAATGCTAAATTTCCATTAACCTTTATTGTTCCAACTTGGTATTGGTCCCCTCTTCTAATGGTGATTTTAACGTCGACCATACCATCGTTCACATGCGTGATTGATTCGCTGATCTGAACATCAGGATAGCCGCTGAGCCTATACTCATGCTTGAGCATGAACACCAGCTGCTTCAACTTCATTGGGTTGAGGACTTCTCCGTTGACTAAATTGCTTTTCTTAAGCATCTCATTGAGCCCTTCCTCTGGGATTAATTTATTTTTTTTGACATTAATATTTCTTATCACTGGTCTCTCTTTGATGTGAATGACCAACACGTCGTCGTCAATCTCCATGGAGACATGCTCAAAAATACCTTTTTCATAAATTAATTTGATGGCGCGTGAGATATCAGCCTGACTGACGTCAAGCCCGTCTGATAACTCAGAATATGCAATCACAGAACTGCTTGGAATCCGTTTATTACCCTGGACTGCTATTTTGTTAATAACCACAGCCTGTGCGGAGGAAAAACAAATGCCCAGGAATATTATCAAGCTGAGTAATCTTTTTACGAATTTATGCACTTCTATCATCCTTATTTTTGCCTGACATTAAAATAGCTGATCTGCAGTACAATATCAACTGTAATTTTCGGTTATGTTGTATACTGCTCTATCGAAAAAAGCATAGCTGTGATAAGTAAATTTCATTTAGCTTTAATTTTAGTCTCATTTATTTAGATCACGTCTTATTCTTAGCCGATTAGCACTCGTAGGTGATGAGTACCGGCTCATTGGCTACTGCCATACTACCCATTCACCTACTCTTTGCAGTAACTCCTCTATTGATTTAGCAAGAGAACTCTATAATTTTAGAGATATGATAGCAATCATAAAATCTAAGTAAATATGTACGAGGCGACTGATAATACTAGGATATGGCTATCGATTCTGTCTAAAATCCCTCCGTGACCAGGTAGTAGTGTGCCTGTATCTTTAAGATTGGCAAGACGTTTGATTGAACTGATCCATAAGTCACCTATCAGTCCCAATATGCCAATCGCTGTCCAAAAGGGCTGGAAACTTATACCACATGATATTGATAGTATGATTCCTGCTAGGGATGGAGATATGAGCATTGCAACGGTTCCATATTCCGTTTTATTGGGACTGATTTGGGGAAATATTCTTACTTTTCCATATTTTTTACCCACAAAGTAACCCATGATATCGCTAACCGCAGTGAGGCCGATTACATAGATTAACTGCCACTGATGGATTTGACTTAAAACATAAAAGCTGATTACTCCGCTACAAGTGAGTACTAAGGTAACCATCGATGTATTTATTGCCGCCAACAAAGATTCCTTGTGTGCGTTGTGGCTTCGAGTTAATGTAGAAATCACTGAGAGTATCGAGTAGACGACAATATAGATTCGATATTGACTATTAGTCAGGAGCACGGTACACAAGATGACACATGTGGTAATCGATAGAAAATGAATCAAACCCTTTCTTCGTGATGCGTATTCTTTGTCTTCTAATGCTGTGCTGTGAACTGCTTCGAATTTTGGCGTATTCGCAATCGCGACTGTTTGCCATATACGATTCATCATCACGGCAAGCTCCTGCGTGCAAACTAGTCCAACTATCGATAACCCAGCGATCAAAAAAGTGTCGCCTAGAGCGATCATTGCCAAAGTGACAAAACCAATAATTACACCTGTCATGATTCGTAATTTCATAGATCCACCGGCTATCAACCCCAAGTATAGATTTGATGACTAAGTCGCTGTGATTTTCTTTTTCGTCTCGATGTAAACATCGTCTTTAATTTGTCCAAAACGACGATCTCGGGATTTAAATACCTGAATGGCATGATCTAGAGTCTCCTCGCTAAAGCTTGGCCACAGTACTTCGGTAAAGAAAAGTTCAGTGTATGCGAGATGCCACAACATAAAATTGCTCAATCGCATCTCGCCTCCAGTTCTTATTAATAAATCAGGGTCTGACGTGATGACTTTGCCAAGACTCTTCTCAAACGCATCATACGCTTGTATCGCGCATGTGGATTCGTCGTGCGTTTCAATTGCGCGAAAAAATGCTTCCTTGATTTGCCATCGACCGCTGTAATTGAATGCAATGTTTAGTTTGAGTTTTTTGTTTTTAGCAGTAAGATGTTCAACTTCGTTGATCACTTGAAGCACCCCGCTATCGAAAGCTTTACGCTCACCGAGAATGTTGACTCGAATACCATTTTCGTGCAATCGTGTTTTTTCTTTTAGTAAAGTTTCAACGAATAACTTAATAATAAAGGATACTTCACGTTGATCTCTATTCATATTTTCAACGCTGAGCGCATACAACGTCAACTCACTGATTTCACGAGTAACGCAAGCCTCAATCGTAGCGATGGCAACCTCAGCACCCTGCGTGTGGCCTCTTACTCTATCCATACCCTGCTGCCTGGCCCATCTACCGTTACCATCCATTATGATGGCAAGATGTTTTGGTGAGCGTTTCTTTTGCATGAGATAATTATTTTACTTCTTGTAGATCTTTTATTTTGTCAGCTAAGATGTCGGTTGCTCTCGCAACGAACTTTTCAGTTAGCTGATTGATTTTCTCTTCAGCAGTTCTTTCTTCGTCCTCGCTGATTTCTTTGTCTTTCAATAAGGCTTTGATCTCTTGTAGTGCGGCCCTCCGAACATTTCTAATCGAGATTTTCCCGCTTTCGCCAACCTCTTTGGCAACTTTTACAAGGTCTTTTCTTCTTTCCTCGGTAAGCGATGGCAAAGGTACGCGAATGCTCGGCCCATGCGTAGCTGGATTTAAACCAAGATCGGACTGACGTATGGCTTTCTCGATGACGGACAGTTGGCTTTTGTCCCAGGGTGACACAAGGATGCTCCTAGCACCTTCAACACTAATGGAAGCAACTTGAGGTAATGGCATTTTGCTACCATATGATTCAACCATTATGTGGTCCAATAAATTTGGATGCGCTCTCCCGGTTCGAATTTTTCGTACTTCATGTTCAAGACTATCAATTGCTTTTTGCATTTTAGTCTCGGTTTCTTGATAAACATTATTCGTCATTATGTATTTGTTCCGTCTTTTGAGATTTTAGTACCCACAGAGCCACCGTTGACAATTCTCATCAAGACTTCTGGCTCGCTATATGATGCGATATGAATTGGCAAGTTGCGAGACTTACACTGACTAAATGCACCTAAATCGAAAATATTCGATTGATTGTCTAGGCAATAATCATAGTCGACTGATTTGAGCATTTTTGCATCCGCAAAAGCATTTGGATCTTTGTCAAAAAGTCCGCTAACATTCGTTAACTTGATTAATGCGTCACAATTTGTCTGGATCCCGCGTAAGCTTGCAGCAGAATCAGTCGTTACAAATGGGTTTCCTGTACCGCCTGCACAAATGACTAAGCAGCCCTCTGATAGGAAGTGCATGGCGCTGAAAGGCTCGAATTGCTTACAAATATGCGTCACTGCAAAAGCTGATGTAAGAACGCACTTGGCTCCCATTTTTGACAGCTTCTCTCGAACCACCAGCGAGTTGATTAGTGTCGATAACATACCGATGTTATCAGCTGTTATGCGACTGATCCCAATCTTTTCCATTTCTTTTCCACGACAAATATTACCTCCACCGAAAATAACCAGTAACTCAACACCCTGTTGTTGACATGTTAATAGTTGCGTTAGTAAGCTTGTTAGCGCGTCGTCAGCGTCGATTTCTGTGGCTGTGCCATGGTCAAAATTAAACAGTACATTACCACTTATTTTGATCACTACACGCTTGTACGGGGACCCCATATAAAACTCCTTATCAAAGCTACCAAAAATATCCTAGTCTGCCTCGGATGTCTCACCAAGCTCAAACCTTACAAAATTCTTAACATGGTTGTTCTTATTTTTCAATAACTCTTCGATGGTTTCCTTAGGATCTTTTACAAATGCTTGCCCATAGAGACAAAGACCGCTTGCAAATTTCTTTAATTTTCCATCGATAATTTTATTTTTGATTTCCTCAGGTTTCTTGGAATCTTGCAGTTGCTCGAGGTATAACGACCTTTCTTCATTCAAGACAGCTGCGGGGATATCATTTTCTGTGACTGCAGCTGGATTTAATGCAGCGATGTGCATAGCAATGTCTTTACCCAACTGTTCATCACTGCTCTCTAACGCCACCAAAACAGCAATTTTATTTCCATGGCTGTAGCCATAAATATGGCCATCTGTTTGTAAGGATGTCCCTCTAACGAGTCTGATGTTTTCCCCAAGCTTTAATACCGCTTCTTGTCGCATCTCTTCGACGGTCTGACCGTCAATCGTCACGTCTGTAAATGTTGTTGCATCTGATAACTGACTGTTCATCACTCCGCCTGCAAAACTTTCAGCCATGGATTTGAAAACTGGGTTATTAGCAACAAAGTCAGTCTGACAAGCGGCCTCAATCATACCAGCTGATTGCCCTGCTTTGTCAATGACATAGCACACGCAACCTTCTAGTGTCTCTCGATTGCTCTTTTTTTCGGCCTTGACCATCCCCTTCTTTTTGAGGATTTTTTCTGCTTCTGCATGGTCGCCCTTAGCCTCGACAAGGGCTTTTTTACAGTCCATTAGGCCTGCTCCAACTTTGTTGTGAAGTTTTTTTACATCTACTGCTTTGATTTCCACGTTACTCTCCTTGGTTAGACGATGTCGTCTTGAGTATTACCCAGTACGCTATTGACTGGGCAATTATTTAACTATTAATCCTCTTTAGCTGTGCTTGTCGTTGACTTTTTTGTCTGAGAATCACTCGCTTTTCCTGTCGTTTTAGCCTTAGCCGAAGCTGCTTTCGTTACCGTTTTTTTTGCTTTTTCTGACTCAGTTTTTTTGGCTGTTACTTTCTTTTTAGTCGGCGTTGCTTTCTTAGCTTCTTTTGGCTTATCTTCTGTGGTCTTACTTGTTGGCTTTTCTTTTGCTGCTTTCTGCGCAGGCTTTGCAGGCGCTTTCTTTGTTGTCTTTGAAGGCTTCTCTGCCTTGGAAACACTTTCTTTGGTTGGCGCTTTTTTAGCTGCTACTCGGATAATTTTTATCTCATCACTTTTTTTGTCTGCAGTCACTTCAGACTTATTGTCGGCTTCGACCGTTGGCGTGGTGACAGACGGCTCTTTTGTAGCACTATCAGTTTTTTCATCGCTGGGACTGGCTGTTTTTTTCACAACCTTGACCTTTGTTTTTCCTTCCATCTTAACTTCTGCAGCTCGTATCTTTTCGCGTATTTTCTCCCGG